>NZ_JADBVE010000269.1:0-14960 GCF_020245285.1 Microcystis sp. M31BS1 | reverse complement strand
TTATCAGTTATCAGTTATCAGTTATCAGTTATCAGTTATCAGTTATCAGTTATCAGTTATCAGTTATCAGTTATCAGTTATCAGTTATCAGTTATCAGTTATCAGTTATCAGTTAAGTAGTCATGCAAAATAAATTTCCTAGTGAAGACAGGCAAGAGGCAATAGGCAAGAGGCAAAAGCTTTATCGAAATGTGTAATTAATTTTGCTTAGGTACTTATCAGTTATCAGTTATCAGTTATCAGTTATCAGTTATCAGTTCACTGACTGATAACTCAAAAAAACATCCCTCTAGTCGTTTCCTAACAGTAGAGACTTGCCACTTCACCATTAAGAAACTGCTCTATCCAAACGAGAAACCTATTTAGATGGGAAAAACTTTTTCCCTTCTTCAAAGATTTTATTGATATCCTTGAGAGAAACTCGAAAAATCGCTAAAACTCCCGTAAAGACTAACAAAAAACCGATAAAACTATTTCGATCATAGAGAAATAAACCCACCAAAACGATAAAATAGGGAGAGAGAATTTTACTAATATTTTCAACTACAGTAACCACCTCTGGAGTAGGAGTCTCAACAAGATTAATATCAGTTTTATCCTGATCTGGTTCGAGATTTTGCTTAATTGAAAACATCACCTCCTGTAGGTCTTTGACCTCCGGTGGGTTCGGTTCCTTCGCTGGTTTGCCAAACATTGTTAACTACCTCGCCAATTTATCTATATCCTCTATGGTAGCCAAAAAGAGGGCAAGCCGGAAAAGCGCGAGCAAGTCGAGAAATTCTCAGGGCAATTTTCCTTAACAACCCCCTCGGCCTCGGCTGCTATAATCAGAGGAACAACTCCCAAGTTCGTTAACGGTACAAAAAAACTATGAATACCAGTCCAGACCGTGTGATTATCTTCGATACCACCCTTCGAGATGGGGAACAGTCCCCGGGTGCCGCTTTAAATGTGGATGAGAAGCTAACCATAGCGCGCGCACTGGCACGACTGGGAGTTGATGTCATTGAAGCAGGTTTTCCCCACGCTAGTCCGGGGGACTTTGAAGCTGTACAGAAAATTGCCGCCAGCGTCGGCAGCGAAGCTGATAGCCCGATTATTTGCGGATTAGCCCGGGCTACCCAAAAAGATATCAAATCTGCCGCCGATGCGCTCAGACCCGCCGCCAAGCCCAGAATTCACACCTTCCTAGCCACATCTGATATCCACCTCCAATACAAACTTAAGAAGACTCGTCAGGAAGTTCTTGACATTGTGCCAGAAATGGTGGCCTATGCTAAATCCTTCCTTAATGATGTGGAATTTTCCCCCGAAGATGCTGGCCGCAGCGATCCGGAATTCCTCTATCAAGTCCTCGAAAGAGCGATCGCCGCAGGAGCCACCACTGTTAATATTCCCGATACCGTCGGTTATACCACCCCTAGCGAATTTGGGGCTTTAATCCGTGGTATTAAGGAAAATGTCCCCAATATCGACCAAGCGATTATCTCCGTCCATGGTCACGATGACCTAGGGTTAGCGGTGGCTAATTTCCTCGAAGCAGTTAAAAATGGCGCTCGACAGTTGGAATGTACCATTAATGGTATCGGTGAGCGTGCCGGTAATGCTTCCCTAGAAGAATTGGTGATGGCCCTTCATGTGCGGCGCTCCTATTTTAATCCTTTCCTCGGTCGTTCCCCAGAATCCACGGAACCTTTAACCAAGATCAACACCAAGGAAATATATCGCACTTCTCGCCTAGTTTCTAATCTTACCGGCATGATTGTGCAACCGAATAAGGCGATCGTCGGTGCTAACGCTTTCGCACACGAGTCGGGAATCCATCAGGACGGGGTGTTAAAACATAAACTCACCTATGAGATTATGGACGCAGAATCGATCGGTTTAACTAATAATCAGATCGTTCTCGGTAAACTCTCTGGCCGCAACGCTTTTCGCTCTCGGTTACAGGAATTGGGTTTTGAGCTTTCGGAAACGGAACTTAATAACGCTTTTATCCAGTTTAAGGAAATGGCTGATCGCAAAAAGGAAATCACCGATCGCGATCTAGAAGCTATTGTTAACGATGAAATCGATACGGTTCCCGATCACTTTCGCCTCGAATTAGTACAAGTGTCCTGTGGCAATAACGCCAGACCCACGGCCACGGTAACAATTCGCACTCCCGACGGTAGCGAGTTATCCGATGCGGCCATTGGTACAGGGCCAGTGGATGCTCTCTGCAAAGCGATTGATCGAGTGGTGCAGATTCCGAACGAATTAATCTCTTTCTCGGTGCGAGAAGTTACCGAGGGAATCGATGCTTTAGGAGAAGTGACCATCCGTCTCCGTTACGAAGGACGCACCTATTCTGCTCGCGCAGCCGATACCGATATTATTGTCGCCTCCGCTCGTGCCTACGTCAGTGCCTTAAACCGTCTCCACGTCGCACTGCAGCAGAAGGAAAAAACCCCCGAAATGCTACAAGTCTAGATAGGGTGTTGGGGTGTTGGGGTGTTAGGGTGTTAGGGTGTTAGGGTTTTAGGGTTTTAGTTGAAATTCCCCCACTTCCCCACTTCCCCACTTCCCCACACCCCACACCCCCATCTCCCCATCTCCCAACACCCCACGGTGCTATTGGAGAAAATCTTAAATTTGTCTCGCAAATTTCTAAAATGTTGCTAAGTTAATATTATGAGCTTGCGCTCTAACAATTTTAATACAAGTGTATTAAAATTGGATGCGCGTAAAAGCAATGAGGGATGAAATTTATCCGTAAGAATCCGATCAAATTAAATACAATAGCTAAAGACTAAAGGAATTAGCCAAGGCAAATAGGGATGCCGTTCCTCTTGCCAATGGGAACGGTTAACCCACCCCATAATTCCTTGGATACTTAGCTATCTGGTCAACACCGCAGACAAACCGGCGATCGGATTTCAGTACTCCAGCCATTTACCCAATTTTTGCAGGAGCCAGATTATGAGTTGACCGAGCTAAAACAGCATTCCGTGTCGCTAAAATCGCATCGACACAAGGAAATTTAAGCAAAGTTCTTCTCCCATTTGTTGTAATTAAAGCTACAATCGGAAAAGTCTTTCCCCGTCTCGGATTTGAGACACAAATTTGTTCAGTATCACCTAGATTGAGATTCGATCTTCTAGTTTTGCACAGAAGGAGCAAGAGGAAAACGGCATGATGCAGGCCCACGATGTACTAACCCTTACCGAGCCGCCATTGGATTTAGATTTGATTGACCTAGACGAAGACTTCGATGATGAGGATATCGAGTTAGAGCTAGAAGAAACCAGCGATAGCAACGATGGCAAAAAAACCCGCCGCCTTGCCAGCGCTCGTCGTCGCGACGCCGCTAGAAAAAAACCCTATACAGAAGATTCGATTCGGATTTATCTGCAAGAGATCGGCAGGATTCGGTTATTGAGAGCGGAGGAGGAGATCGAATTAGCGAGAAAAATCGCCGACCTACTGAAATTAGAACGCATTCGCGAAGATTTTTGCCTCTATAGCGATGCTGAATGGGGAAAACAGGTTTTCTTGTTCGAGCGCATCGAGAAAATTATCGCCGAAAAATCGGAAAAAGAACCGAAATTATCGGATATTAAGGCTTATTTAGGTAAGACGGAGCTAATGGCTCCCATGCTGGAAGAATGGCTGGCGAAATCAAAGGAATACTTATCGGCCTTTAAGCGTCGTTTGTACCATGGTCGTCGCGCTAAGGAAAAAATGGTACAATCGAACCTGCGTTTAGTGGTTTCGATCGCCAAGAAATACATGAATCGCGGTCTTTCCTTCCAAGATTTAATTCAAGAAGGTTCCCTCGGTTTGATCCGCGCCGCCGAAAAATTCGACCACGAAAAGGGTTATAAATTCTCCACCTATGCCACTTGGTGGATTCGTCAAGCCATCACCCGGGCGATCGCAGATCAATCCCGCACCATTCGTCTTCCCGTCCACCTCTACGAAACCATCTCCCGGATCAAAAAAACCACCAAGATTCTTTCTCAGGAAATGCGTCGCAAACCCACCGAGGAAGAAATCGCCACCAAGATGGAGATGACCATCGAAAAACTGCGTTTTATTGCCAAATCTGCCCAATTACCGATTTCTCTAGAGACTCCCATCGGTAAAGAAGAAGATTCCCGTTTAGGAGACTTTATCGAAGCGGATGGGGAAACCCCAGAAGATGAAGTTTCTAAAAATTTATTACGCGAGGATTTAGAAAATGTCCTCGATACCCTTAGTCCTCGCGAACGCGATGTGCTGCGTCTGCGCTACGGTTTAGATGATGGCCGGATGAAAACACTCGAAGAAATCGGCCAGATTTTCAACGTCACTCGCGAGCGCATTCGTCAAATAGAAGCCAAGGCCCTGCGGAAACTGCGTCACCCTAACCGCAATAGTATCCTCAAAGAGTACATTCGTTAACTTGCCGCTCTTAAAAAACTAGAAACTGAGTCTCCTTGAGGCTCAGTTTTAGAGTCATTTACACTTCCCCATCGCTGGGAACCCAATCCTGAAAATATCTCTGGGATTGCCCCAACCTTGTCCAGAAAACTCTTGCAACAAATAGCACAAATCTGTTATCATGGTTTGTCTGTGTCCGGATTAACCATACCAGTATTGAGAACAAGAAACGACTGTGGCTAATACAAAGTCTGCACTCAAACGAGTCCAAATCTCCGAAAGAAATCGTCTACGCAACAAAGCGTACAAGTCAGCCGTAAGAACCCTGATCAAAAAATGTCTTGTCGCCGTCTCGTCCTACGGAGCTAACCCCAGCCCGGAAGGGTTAGAAAGCGCCCAACAAGCTCTATCAGAAGCTTACAGTAAAATCGATAAAGCCGTCAAGCGCAACGTCTTGCACCGGAACAACGGCGCCAGAAAAAAAGCCAGTTTAGCCAAAGCTTTGCAAAAAGTTAGCCAAGCTTCCTAAGAAACAATTAAGCTGTAATCAGGACAGACGCAACAAGCGATCGGGGGTCGATGCAATTAATAGATACGCACGTTCATTTGAACTTTGACGTTTTGCAAGCCGACTTGCCCGCTATCTCCGAACGTTGGCGAAGTGTGGGAGTCGTTCATCTGGTCCACTCCTGTGTCGAACCAGAAGAATTTGCGGCGATTAAAGCCATTGCTGATCAATTTGAGGAAATTTCCTTCGCCGTCGGTTTACATCCCCTAGATGCCCAAAAATGGCGAGATAATAGTGCCGATCAGATCGAATCCCTAGCCCGATCTGATCGGCGCGTCGTGGCGATCGGAGAAATGGGTTTAGACTTCTATAAAGCGGATAACCAAGAGCAGCAAAAACAGGTGTTTTGGACGCAACTAGAAATCGCCCATCGTCTCGATAAACCCGTGATTATCCATTGTCGAGATGCAGCCCCGGTCATGCGGGAGGAAATCAGCGCCTTTCGGCAACAAGTGGGCAAAATTCGCGGCGTGATGCACTGCTGGACTGGCAACCCCGAAGAAACTCAATGGTTTTTAGATTTGGGTTTTTACATCAGCTTTAGCGGCATTGTCACCTTCAAAAACAGTAAAACCGTGCAAGCTGCCGCCCAAATTGTCCCCAGCGATCGCATACTAATCGAAACCGATTGCCCCTTTCTCTCCCCCAATCCCCACCGCGGTAAACCCTGTGAACCCTCTTTCGTCTTCCATGTAGCCGAAACCGTCGCCCGTCTGCGCGGCTATCCGGTCGAAACCCTAGCCGAACAAACCACCCACAACGCCCGCCACTTATTTCAACTCCCCAGTTAAAAAACACAGTTTATTAGCACCGAGCAGGGAATGGGGAAATGGGGGAATTCAACTAAAACCCCAACACCCCAACACCCCAACACCCTAAAACCCTAAAAACCCAACACCCAACCCCTAAAAACCCCGATCTCCGAGAGCAATTCCCGACCGTCGCTATCGTGTCATCAGCCCTTGTAACCCTATGAACAATCTTACCTTTAATCTCTTACCCGACCTCATCGAAATCCAACACTCCAGTTTTCGGTGGTTTTTGGAAGAAGGACTAATCGAGGAACTGAATAGCTTTTCCCCCATCAGCGACTATACAGGTAAATTAGAACTACATTTCCTCGGCCAGGACTACAGACTCAAAGAACCGAAATACAACGTCGATGAAGCCAAACGACGCGATAGCACCTATTCCGTTCAGATGTACGTTCCCACCCGTCTAATCAACAAAGAAACGGGAGAAAACATCGAACAGGAAGTCTTTATCGGCGATTTACCCCTGATGACCGAACGGGGAACCTTTATCATTAACGGGGCTGAACGAGTCATCGTCAATCAGATCGTCCGTTCTCCCGGTGTTTACTACAAGGCCGAAATCGACAAAAATGGTCGCCGTACCTACTCCGCTTCCCTGATTCCCAACCGAGGAGCTTGGTTAAAATTTGAAACCGACAAAAACGGCTTAGTCTGGGTCAGAATCGACAAAACCCGCAAATTATCCGCCCAAGTTCTCCTGAAAGCGATCGGATTGAGCGATAACGAAATCTTTGACTCCCTACGCCATCCCGAATTCTACCAAAAAACCCTCGACAAAGAAGGCAATCCCACCGAAGAAGAGGCCCTGCTCGACCTGTACCGCAAACTACGCCCCGGGGAACCTCCCACCGTCACCGGCGGACAACAACTGCTCGAATCGCGCTTTTTTGACAATAAACGCTACGATCTCGGTCGCGTTGGTCGTTATAAACTCAACAAAAAACTACGCCTCAACGTCCCCGATAACCAGCGCGTTCTCACCACCACCGACATCTTATCGGCGATCGACTACCTAATTAACCTCGAATTTGACATCGGCAACACCGACGACATCGACCACCTCGGCAACCGTCGCGTCCGTTCCGTGGGTGAACTGCTCCAAAACCAAGTGCGAGTAGGTTTAAACCGCTTAGAAAGAATCATTCGGGAACGGATGACCGTCAGCGAATCCCAAAACCTCACCCCCGCTTCCCTAGTCAACCCGAAACCCCTAGTAGCGGCGATTAAAGAATTCTTTGGTTCCTCGCAACTCTCCCAGTTCATGGATCAAACCAACCCCCTAGCGGAATTGACCCATAAACGCCGCATTTCCGCCCTTGGCCCTGGCGGTCTCACCCGGGAACGGGCCGGTTTTGCCGTGCGCGACATTCACCCCTCCCACCACGGCCGCATTTGTCCGGTGGAAACCCCAGAAGGTCCCAACGCCGGCTTAATCGGTTCCCTGGCCACCTACGCCCGCGTCAACGACTACGGTTTTATTGAAACCCCCTGTTACGCGGTGGAAAATGGCCGAGTTCGCTACGATCTCCCCGTTAAATACCTCACCGCCGACGAAGAAGACGATCTCAGAGTCGCACCGGGAGACGTGGCCACCGATGAAAATGGTTATATCCTCGGCGAAACTATCCCAGTGCGCTATCGGCAGGAATTCTCCACCACCTCCCCCGAACAAGTGGACTACGTTTGTGTTTCCCCCGTCCAAATTGTCTCGGTGGCCACTTCCCTGATTCCCTTCCTTGAACACGACGACGCTAACCGCGCCCTCATGGGTTCTAATATGCAGCGACAAGCGGTTCCCCTGCTGCGTCCCGAACGTCCCCTTGTGGGTACCGGATTGGAAGCACAGGCCGCTCGCGACTCTGGTATGGTCATCGTTTCCCGTACCAATGGGGTCGTTTCCTACGTCGATGCTAACCGGATTCGCATCAAAGTGGCGGATGAAGACAAAGAGATTTTCGGTAAGAGCGAGATAGAGTACGAAATTCAGAAATATCAACGCTCTAACCAAGATACCTGCCTAAATCAGCGTCCTTTAGTCTATCAAGGGGAACAAGTTGTGCCAGGGCAGATCCTCGCCGATGGTTCCGCCACCGAAGGAGGAGAAATCGCCCTCGGCCAGAATATCCTCGTCGCCTATATGCCCTGGGAAGGCTATAACTACGAAGACGCGATTTTAATCAGCGAAAGACTGGTGGCACAAGACACCTACACCAGTATCCACATTGAAAAATACGAAATCGAAGCTCGTCAAACTAAACTCGGACCTGAGGAAATCACCAGGGAAATTCCCAACGTCGGTGAAGATGCCCTGCGAAACCTCGATGAACGAGGCATTATTCGCATCGGGGCCTGGGTAGAAGCCAGCGATATCCTCGTGGGGAAAGTCACCCCGAAAGGCGAATCAGACCAACCCCCCGAAGAAAAACTACTGCGGGCAATTTTCGGCGAAAAGGCCCGGGATGTACGGGATAACTCCCTGCGCGTCCCCAACGGCGAAAAAGGCCGGGTAGTGGATGTGCGGGTATTTACCCGCGAACAGGGAGATGAATTACCCCCCGGGGCCAATATGGTGGTACGGGTTTACGTTGCCCAAAAACGCAAAATCCAAGTGGGCGATAAAATGGCGGGTCGTCACGGCAATAAAGGGATTATTTCTCGGATTCTGCCCCTAGAAGATATGCCCTACCTCCCCGATGGTCGTCCCGTCGATATCGTTCTCAATCCCCTAGGGGTTCCCAGTCGCATGAACGTCGGTCAGGTGTTTGAATGTTTACTGGGTTGGGCTGGCGAAAATCTGGGCGTGCGCTTTAAGATTACTCCTTTTGACGAAATGTATGGGGAAGAAGCCAGCCGTTTAACCGTCCACGGATTGCTAGAAAACGCCTCGAAAAAACCTAATCGCGATTGGGTGTTCAAGGAAGAACACGCCGGCAAAGTCACCGTCTATGATGGTCGCACCGGCGAACCCTTTGACCGTCCCGTTACCGTCGGTATGGCCTATATGTTAAAACTGGTTCACCTAGTTGATGATAAAATTCACGCCCGTTCTACCGGTCCCTACTCCTTGGTTACTCAGCAACCCCTGGGCGGTAAAGCTCAACAGGGAGGCCAGCGCTTCGGAGAAATGGAAGTCTGGGCCCTGGAGGCCTACGGGGCAGCCTATACCTTGCAGGAATTGCTCACGGTGAAATCCGATGATATGCAAGGACGGAATGAGGCTTTAAATGCGATCGTAAAAGGCAAGCCGATTCCCCGCCCAGGTACGCCAGAATCCTTTAAGGTTTTGATGCGAGAATTGCAATCCCTCGGCCTCGATATCGCCGTTCACAAGGTGGAAAATGCCCCCGATGGTACTTCCCGCGATGTGGAGGTGGATCTGATGGTCGATGTCGGTCGTCGCGCCCCCTCTCGCCCCACCTACGAATCTTTAACCACGGAAGACTTTGAGGAAGAAGAATCGGAAGTGTAATTTCAGTGATCAGTAATCAGTAATCAGTTATCAGTGAGAAGTCAGGAGTCAGGAGACAGGAGACAGGAGAGAATTTTCCAGGAAAAAGCAAAAAAAAGGACAGTAAAGTAAAAATTTGCCTATTCCCCGTTCCCTATTTCCTGTTCCCTTTTCTAACTGATAGCTGAATGCTGATGGCTGATAGCTAATAGCTGTTTACTTGTTACTGGGATCGAGATGTTTTATAACCAAACTGTTGACAAAGGAAAACTGAAAAAACTGATCGCTTGGGCCTATCAAAACTACGGTTCGGCGCGCTGTTCACAAATGGCCGATGAATTGAAAAACCTCGGGTTTCGTTTCGCTACCAAAGCAGGGGTTTCCATTAGTGTGGATGATTTAACCGTACCGCCGGCTAAACGACAAATGATCGAAAGTGCCGAACAGGAAATCCGGCAAACCGAACAGCGTTATGTGCGCGGGGAAATCACCGAAGTGGAACGCTTCCAAAAAGTAATTGATACTTGGAATAGTACATCTGAATCGCTTAAAGATGAAGTAATTCGCAACTTCCAAGTGACCGATCCCCTCAACTCCGTCTATATGATGGCTTTCTCTGGAGCGCGGGGCAATATGAGCCAAGTGCGTCAGTTAGTGGGAATGCGGGGATTAATGGCTAATCCCCAGGGGGAAATTATTGACCTCCCGATTAAGACTAACTTCCGGGAAGGATTGACCGTTACCGAATACGTTATTTCCTCCTACGGGGCGCGCAAAGGTTTAGTTGATACCGCCCTACGGACGGCAGATTCCGGTTATCTGACCCGTCGTCTAGTGGATGTGTCCCAAGATGTCATCGTCCGCGAGGCAGATTGTGGCACCAATCGTTACATCGAATTAACTGCTATGACCGATGGCGATCGCGTGTTAATTCCCTTAAGCGATCGCCTATTAGGTCGTTCCTTGGCCGAAGATGTGGTGGTCAAGGGAGAAGTGATCGCCACCCGCAACCAGATTATCGATGATGAAACCGCCGAAAAACTGGGCAAACTGGTCGATAAAATCAAAGTCCGCAGCCCCTTAACCTGTGAAGCAGCCCGCTCAGTTTGCCAAACCTGTTACGGTTGGAGTCTGGCCCACGGTCATCCGGTGGATATGGGGGAAGCAGTGGGGATTATTGCAGCCCAATCGATCGGGGAACCGGGAACTCAGTTAACCATGCGTACCTTCCACACTGGGGGCGTATTTACCGGAGAAGTGGCCCGGCAAGTGCGGAGTCCCTTCGAGGGAAGCGTGCGTTTTCTGCCGGGGTTAAGTATCCGTAACGTGCGAACTCGCCACGGGGATGAACGGGACCAGGTGGAGGCACCGGGGGAAATTAAATTAACACCCAAGGATAAAACTAAAGAAACTGTCACCTACTCTTTGACTCCGGGATCACTGCTATTTGTCACCGATGGGGCAACGGTAAGCGAGGAACAGTTACTAGCGGAAATAACCTCCGATAAAGTCCAAAAATCCACGGAAAAAGCCACAAAAGACGTAACCAGTGACTTAGCCGGCGAGGTGCTATTCTCGCAATTAGTCCCAGAGGAAAAAACCGATCGCCAAGGCAATACCACCCGCATCGCCCAACGGGGGGGATTACTATGGATTCTCTCCGGAGAAGTGTATAACTTGCCAACCGGGGCTGAACCCGTGGTCAGTAACGGCGATCAAGTACAAGTGGGGGATGTTCTAGCGGAAACTAAGTTAGTATCCACTAACGGCGGTTTGGTGCGTTTAGCCCCCAATAGCCGGGAAATCGATATCGTCACCGCTTCCGTGTCTTTGGATCAGGCCGAAGTAAAAGTGGAAAGTAGCGCTGGTCGGGAACAATTTATTATTCATACGGTCGATGGTCAGCGCTTCCTGCTGAAAACCACTCCGGGGACAAAGGTACAGAATCATGCTATTGTCGCCGAGTTAATCGATGATCGCTATCAAACCCACACCGGCGGGATGATTAAATACGTCGATATCGAAGTCGCCAAAGGCAGCCGCAAACAGGGTTATGAAATCACCAAAGGCGGCACGATCCTCTGGATTCCCGAAGAAACCCACGAAGTCAATAAAGATATCTCCCTCTTACAGGTGGAAGATGGGCAGTATGTGGAAGCAGGGGAAGAAGTGGTTAAAGACATCTTCTGTAACTCTAGCGGTGTGGTGGAAGTGATCCAGAAAAATGACATCCTCCGGGAGATTATTGTGAAACCGGGGCTGTTATTTATGGATCTCGAACCAGAATCCTCCGGAATTGCCCAAGAACAGTTAATTTACCCGGGGACACAGTTGACTCCCGAAGTGACGATCGAGGAGTTACGGCAAGCGGAATGGGTGGAAACTAACGAGGGTTTAGGATTACTGCTGCGACCAGTACAGGAGTTCACCGTAGAAGACCAATCCACTTCTCCCACCCAAGGTTCCGCTAACCAAGAAGGAGGACGACATATCGAACTGCGATCGGTGCAGCGCATCTTCTTTAAAGACGGGGAAAGAGTTAAATCCGTCGAGGGTTGTCAACTGATCAGCACTCAATTAGTCCTAGAAATTTCTAGCGAAGAACCAGAATCGGTCTCCCATCTGACGGCCGATATCGAGTTAGAACCGATTGAGGACAGGGATTGTCAGCGTTTACAGTTAGTTATTCTCGAATCTCTGGTGCTGCGTCGGGATAGTGATAATGATCCTTTAGGCGGTAATATTCAGACTCGCGTTCTCGTCCAAGATGGCGATGAAATCCCACCGGGGGCAGTGGTGGCCCGGACTGAGATTCAGTGTAAGGAAGCTGGAGAAATTCGCGGGATTCGCAAGGGTAGCGAAGCGGTACGCCGTCTTTTAATTGTCAGTGACCGTGACGAGTTTATTCTCCCGTTCGCTGTTGCTCCCACCGTCAAAGCTGGGGATCTGGTAATCGCCGAAGCTGAGATCGCTGCCGGAGTTTTAGCCCCCAATTCCGGTCAAGTGCTGGCCGTTGACCAAACCACCACCGGCTATGAAATCCGTCTGCGTAAGGCCCGACCCTACCGAGTGTCGGCCGGGGCGATTCTGCACATCGATGAGGGAGATCTGGTTCAACGGGGCGATAATTTGGTGCTGTTGGTGTTTGAGCGCTCGAAAACTGGGGATATCATTCAAGGTTTACCCAGAATCGAAGAACTGCTCGAAGCCCGCAAACCGAAAGAGGCTTGTGTCTTAGCACGCAAACCGGGAGTTTGTCAAGTGGAGTACCAAGATTCTGAGATTGTCGATATTAAGGTGGTCGAGGATGACGGCACGATCAGTGAATATCCGCTTTTAGGCAGTCAAAACCCCCTGGTGAGCGATAATCAGCGTATCGATGCGGGTCAGGCGTTAACCGATGGTCAGGCTAATCCCCACGAGATTTTAGAGGTGTTCTTTAATTATTATGTGGATAGCTTGGGCAGTTACGAAGCGGCCTTAAAAGCCTTGGAAAAAACCCAGATGTTCCTCGTTGATCAGGTACAGTCGGTTTATCAATCCCAGGGGATCGATATTGCCGATAAACACATCGAAGTTATCGTGCGTCAGATGACCTCTAAGGTGCGGATCGATGACGGCGGCGATACCAGTATGTTGCCCGGGGAATTGTTGGAATTGCGACAGGTGGAGACGGTAAATGAAGCCATGTCAATCACCGGTGGGGCGGCGGCTAAATATACGCCCGTACTACTGGGAATCACCAAAGCTTCCTTGAATACCGATAGCTTTATCAGTGCCGCCTCCTTCCAAGAAACCACCCGCGTCCTCACGGAAGCGGCGATCGAAGGCAAGTCCGACTGGTTACGGGGTCTCAAGGAAAACGTGATTATCGGTCGTCTGATTCCGGCGGGTACTGGCTTTAATTCCCACGAAAACATGGCGGGGATCAGCGATTACACCCCCCCAGAGGAGGAATATAACTACAACAACAATCGTGGTTATTACGCTGCCCCCAGCAGTCCCAGTTTCCCTCCTCGTCCCGGTTTCGGCGATAGTAGTGACGATAGCGATATGATTCTTGACGATCAAACCGCTCGCGCCTACGCTGAGGGTGATGTGGTCGATTTAGAGGATGATGAAATGGCTTTCCTCTCCTCCCGCGGCAGCAGTCGCTTTAGTCGCCAACCCATCAGCGACAGCTGGTCAGAAGCCGATGAGGAAGGGGATGAGGACGATTTCGAGGGGGATTACGAAGAAGAATAATCGTCTGTAGATATCTTAAAAGGAGGAGTGGCCGGAAAAACCCTTGTTATTCTCCAAAAACCTCCTCCTTCTCTCCCCAAACTCCCTACTTTTCCCGCTAACTCACCAGAGTTTGGCAATAAAAAAAGGCAGCCTTTCTTGTCAACCGGAAAGGAGACAAAGTAAGGATTTGAAGAATTTTCTCTCCAGTCGGGATGACAGGATTTGAACCTGCGGCATCCTGCTCCCAAAGCAGGCGCGCTACCAAGCTGCGCTACATCCCGAAGTAAACTCTTTTTTTAGTATAGCCTAAGAGCCGCATTCTTAATCGGGATACCAAAACATCCCTTTGATACCTTCGGGATCGAGAACAAAACCGAGACGACGATAGAAATCCACCACCTGCGGATCGGCGAAAAGAGTTATATTACTGATGTCCTCACCCCGCAACTTCCTGATCATAAATTTCATTAATGCTTTACCAAAGCCTTTACTTTGATAGTGAGGATGAACAACCACATCCCAGACTGTAGCATTAAAAGCGTGATCGGAAGTGGCACGAGCAAAACCCACTAAACGACGGCGATTACCTCGCACTTCCCACATCGACACGACTAAAAAACTACATTCGATCGCCTTTTTAACTTTGCGTAAAGGACGACGGGCCCAACCTACCGAGTCACAAAGTTCTTCTAACTCATATAGGTCTAGCTCTCGATCGGTACTAAAAAACACTCGCGTCTGTCCGAGGTCATTCTGGGCAACCTCTACCAAGTCTCCCGAATAGTCAGGTGATGCAGTGACTTCCGAGCTATTAAACAATCTTTTCCAAAAAACCATGCCGGGGGGCTACTGCCTCAATATTATCCTTTTAGCCTAGTATATTTTATTTTCCCCTCTCTAAGAACAATCGGGCAACCGGAGTCCAAATTTGATTGGTTGAGTACGGAGAGGGTGGGATTTGAACCCACGAACCATTGCTGGTTACTCGATTTCAAGTCGAGCGCAATCGACCACTCTGCCACCTCTCCAAGGCAGTACAGGATTACATTCTATCATTAGAACTCTTGCATAAATCAAAAAATTTTCCGCAAATGCAGGGAAAAGGGTTGCATATTAGACCTCTTGCAGAAATCAAAAATCGTTGTTAGGGTTGAGAGTCAGTAGCCATTAGTCAGTAGTCAGGAGAATTAAGAATGAATAATAATCAATTAAATCGTCTATTTACATATTTTTAGCGTTGGCTGAATAAATCTGTTGGTGGAGTCAGGAGTCAGTAGCCGGTCGTCAGTAGCCGGTCGTCAGTAGCCGGTCGTCAGGAGTCAGGAGATAGGAGATTATTTTATTTATTCTCCCCACACCCGTTACAGTAGAGCAGGAAGTCGCCTTCCCACCCCCTGCTTCAAAACCGGACTTACGACTTTCGCCGTATCCGGCTCCTGAGTAACTAGGCTACTGTCATTAGTAGAATAATAATGGGAATTATTATTTCCTTGTCTAT
>NZ_JADBVE010000268.1:0-11133 GCF_020245285.1 Microcystis sp. M31BS1 | reverse complement strand
CCTTATTAAGGGGGGTGCCGATAGGCGGGGGGATCTACCCTTATTAAGGGGGGTGCCGATAGGCGGGGGGATCTACCCTTATTAAGGGGGGTGCCGATAGGCGGGGGGATCTACCCTTATTAAGGGGGGTGCCGATAGGCGGGGGGATCTACCCTTGATAAGGGGGGTGCCGATAGGCGGGGGGATCTACCCTTGATAAGGGGGGTGCCGATAGGCGGGGGGATCTACCCTTGATTGTCTTTAATCGGGATGACAGGATTCGAACCTGCGGCCCCTTCGTCCCGAACGAAGTGCGCTACCAAGCTGCGCTACATCCCGAAAATTTTCAGCTAAATCATCATAGCATATTCGGCCTTGAGTGGGTCGAGACTTGCTAGGATATTACAGATATAGGCAAAAATTATCGGAGTAGTTCAGGCGTGACGGTCAAACCAGAGTGGTTACGGGTGAAAGCACCGCAATGGCAGCGAGTCGGCAGTGTTAAGGAAGTTTTACGCGATTTAGGCTTAAATACCGTTTGTGAGGAGGCTTCCTGTCCCAATATCGGCGAATGTTTCCACGCAGGGACGGCTACCTTTTTAATTATGGGTCCTGCTTGCACTCGCGCCTGTCCTTACTGTGATATAGATTTTGAGAAAAAACCGCAACCTTTAGACTCCACGGAACCCCTGCGACTAGCGGCAGCCGTGCAACGTCTTGATCTTAATCATGTAGTGATCACTTCTGTCAATCGCGATGATTTGGCTGATGGGGGTGCTAGTCAATTTGTCCGTTGTATCGAGGAAATTCGCCGCATTTCCCAAAAAACCACCATCGAAGTGCTGATTCCCGATCTTTGCGGCAATTGGCAGGCTTTAGCTTTGATTCTTGCCGCTAAACCTGAAGTTTTAAACCATAACACCGAAACTGTTCCCCGTCTCTATCGTCGCGTGCGTCCCCAGGGTGATTACCAGCGTTCTCTAGAATTATTGCAGCGCGCCCGCGCCATTGTTCCCGCTACCTACACAAAATCGGGCATTATGGTGGGATTGGGGGAAACCGACGAGGAAGTTCGCCAAGTCATGGGCGATTTACGGGCCGTCGATTGTGATATTCTCACCATCGGGCAGTATCTGCAACCATCGCCAAAACATCTCGGTGTGCAGGAATTTATTACCCCCGAACAGTTCCAAGCTTGGCGCGAATACGGTGAGTCTCTGGGATTTTTACAAATTGTTGCGAGTCCCTTGACAAGAAGCTCTTATCATGCTGAACAAGTCAGAGCCTTGATGAATTTGTATCCGCGAGAGTCTTGAGATGGGGCAGCAATTGCTGAAAAGCTCGTCCTCGGTGGCTGATTTTTCTTTTTAATTCCGGAGACATTTCCGCAAAGGTTAAAGCGTATTCGGGGACATAAAAAATCGGATCGTAACCAAAACCACCTTTACCCCTAGGACTGGTGAGAATTTCTCCCGTACAGATTCCTGTGGCGCTCAAGGCAATCTCACCATCGGGACGTGCGATCGCAATTACACAGACAAAACGGGCCGAACGATCTTGATTATCTCCTAATTCTCTGACGAGGCGATCGATTCTTTCTCGATCATTTTTACCATAGCGGGCCGAGTAAATCCCCGGGGCATTTCCTAACCCGGTTACTTCCAATCCCGAATCATCAGCGATCGACCATTCTCCCAATGTTAGGGCAATTTGAGCAGCTTTTAAATAGGCATTTTCGGCAAAAGTCGCCCCAGTTTCCTCTATCTCTAAATCATCGGGTTTTAACTGCAATTCTAGGTCGATATCGGTTAAGTATTCCCCTATCTCTGCTAATTTACCCGGGTTACTCGTGGCTAGAATTAATTTTTTCATCGAAAATAATCGGTTGGAAACCCCGGCCTAAAAGGACGGCTTGACGTTGAGAATATTTCACTATACACTAAAGCCACAGTGAAAACTTTTAACTCCCTGACTGCTTTGGATCGGACGGACATTTCCCCCTGATTATTGCCAGGATTAAAGTTAAGAATGGGTTCTTTAAAATTCCCATTGACTGAAAGACTCAAAGACAAACAGATCAAGGAATTACAAATACATCCAAAATACTCGGCTCGCTGGTTTGACAGCAATTGTCTTTTTGAAAAAATTTTCACCACCAGAGATGAAAGAGGTTTCCTTCCCCACACCCCACACCCCACACCCCACTCCCTACACCCCACTTCCCCACTTCCCAATTCATAATTCCCACTTCCCCACTCCCCACTCCCCAATTCATAATTCATAATTCATAATTCATAATTCCCATCTCCCCACCCCCCCCCACACCCCACTTCCCCATCACCTCATCCATGACACCAGATAGTTTTCGCGTCAGTTTTGCTCCCTTATCTTTGCCGGAAGTATATCAATTAGCCGACGATGGGGCTAATGGTGCTGTTGTACTAATGAGTGGCACTGTACGGGAGCAAACCGACGGTAAACCGGTTATTTGTCTTGATTATCAGGCCTACGAACCCATGGCGATCGAGGTTTTCCGGCAAATTGCCGGGCAAATTCGGCAAACCTGGCCCGATACCAATCGAGTTGTCATTCACCATCGCACCGGTAAGCTACAAATCGGGGAAATTAGCGTCTTAGTAGCGGTGGGTTGTCCCCATCGAGGGGAAGCTTTCGCAGCCTGTCGTTATGCTATTGATACTCTCAAGCATAATGCCCCCATCTGGAAAAAAGAATACTGGTCTGATGGTTCTAGTCAATGGGTTAGTATTGGCGCTTGTGAACTAGAAAATCGATAAGTAGCTGGTTATAATTAAATTAAAAATGGATTTTAGGTTCGATCCCCCCTGCCCCCCTTGATAAGGGGGGTGCCGATCCCCCCTTAGTCCCCCCTTGATAAGGGGGGTATCTGACAACTTTTAACGCCTACCTACTTAAATGGGGTTAAGGATGGGTAAATAAACCCATCCTCGGAATAATTAGGCCGCTATGGCGGTTTTTTCCGCTATTAATGCCTCTTGGCGTTGGAATTCGGCTAATTGTGCCGTAATTTCATCCCGGACAATCTGACGGTATTCCAGGAAATGCTCGTTGTGGGCGCAGACAGTGATATAGTGTTCGGCATTGGCGGGATTATGGCGCAAAATACCGAATAAATTCTGCCAGAATTTCCAGCGAGTGGAACGTTTAAAGCCCTGTCGCCAGATAATTACCCCTAGGGCATAGAGATCGGCCCGGCGAGGCAGTTTAAAGGCAGGTTTAGCTTTAGGTGCGCCTAATTTCAGGAAACAGCGATAGGTGCGATCGAGAAATACCTCCGGATCGTACAATGTCCAGAAGGCTTCAATATATTCTGTGGCAATATCTTCGATCGGCCGGGTGGGAACGAAATTCATCAGGGTACTTTGGTTAATGTCCTGTTTCCCCGTTAATCGTAGTCGTCCTTCTTTTTCCAAGCGAGTCCATAGGGCAGTATTGGGTAAAGCTTGTAACATTCCAAATAGAGCCGTGGGAATGGCTGCTTCTTCGACAAAATTAATGATGCGATCGGCCGCTCCTTTTTTCTCGCCATCAAAACCGATGATAAATCCCGCCATAGGGCGCAATCCAGCTTTAATAATCTTTTCTACCGTCTCGGTTAAAGAACTACGGGTATTTTGGAATTTTTTGGTTAATTGTAAACTTTCTTCGTCGGGGGTTTCAATACCTAAAAAGACCGCATCAAAATAACAATCGACCATCATAGCCATTAATTCGGGATCGGCGGCTAAATCCACCGACGCTTCCGTGTTAAACCGGAAAGGATACTGGTGTTCTTCTTGCCAAACCTTTAATTCTTTGAGGAGTAATTTAACGTTGCGCTTGTTACCGATAAAATTATCATCCACCATGAACACGCCCCGGCGCCAACCTAATTCGTAGAGATAATCTAATTCTTTTAATAATTGTGCTGGGGTTTTGGTGCGGGGTTTACGACCGTAGAGAACGATAATATCGCAAAATTCGCACTGGAAGGGACAGCCCCGCGAAAACTGCACCGACATGGAATCATAAGCTTCAAAATCGAGCAGATCGTAGCGGGGGATCGGGGTAATTGTCACATCGGGTTTTTCTGTGGTGCGGAAAACACCCTTGGTTTCTCCTTTTGCCAATGCTTCCACAAACATCGGGATGGTGATTTCTCCCTCATCGAGAATCAGAAAATCGGCCTCAGCAACTTCATGGGGGATAGAAGTGGGATAGGGACCCCCCACGGCCACCAGTTTACCCCGTTGCTTGGCTTCGTGAATTTGCTCGATTAAATCTTGACGTTGGACAATCATGCCGGAAAGAATCACTATTTCGGCCCAGTCCCATTCTGCTTCTGTCACCGCCCGAATATTGCGATCAACCAGTTTAAATTCCCATTCCTGCGGTAAAATCGCCGCCACCGTCACCATACCCAGGGGGGGAAGTAAGACTTTGCGATCAACTAATTCCAGAATTTTGTTATAAGACCAGAAAGTCGGCGGAAAAACGGGATAAATCAGTAAGGCGCGCATATTCACTCCTCGCTCGATGGCGATCGATTCTTGACCTTTCGCTTGATTGTAATCTTTTTCGGTCAGGGATGGGAAAACGGTTATTTAGTCCTAGAACTAAGATCAGGCTTGATTTTCGGCCGCCATTGCCCACCCTTGACCCTACCCCCATAAAAGTTTATGGTCAACATCAATAAAATTTATGTAAAGAAATGTTGCATAGTCTGAAAAGTTATGTTACATTAAATATCAAGCACTTGACTCAAACGCAATTTTCTTATAGGAAGGCAATTCACCATGGATAAGCAAGAAAACAAACTCGGCTTCACCGCTTTCGCTGAAAACTGGAATGGTCGTTTAGCCATGCTCGGTTTCGTTATTGGCGTAGCTACGGAATACTTAACCCACAAAGGCATCCTTGCTCAATTGGGCCTAATGTAATTTCAGCCTCGATTGCTGTGCATCTACAATCATCTTGCATAAATTATCAAAAAAGGGAGGAGCATCGCTCTTTCCCTTTTTTAGTTGCAGGTTGGGGATGGGGGAGTGGGGTGATAGGGAAGTGGGGTGATAGGGAAGTGGGGAGTGGGGAGTGGGGAGTGGGGTAGATGATGTGCCAGAAAATCTCTCAAGTAACCTTGTTTGAGAACACTTGTCGGCAATTCCCGTCCATGGTTAATTAAGAAAAATAAACTGTAGCGAAATATACTGTTTTCCCGTGTTCTAATGGGGATAGATAGGGGGAAAAAAATCATGTCGAAATCACTCTTTACTGATGCCAGCAGTCGCCTAGAACGCGCCCTTAAGTATGTCTCCATTTCCGATGATGCGATCGAGCGGTTAAAATATCCCAAAGCTAGTCTCAGTATCTCCATACCCGTCCGTATGGACAACGGCACTTTAAGAATCTTCCAAGGCTACCGCGTCCGCTACGATGACACCCGCGGCCCCGGCAAAGGAGGGGTGCGCTATCATCCCAACGTCAGCATTGATGAGGTGCAGTCCCTGGCCTTTTGGATGACCTTTAAATGCGCCCTGCTGGATTTGCCCTTTGGTGGGGCTAAGGGCGGTATTACCCTCAATCCGAAAGAATTGTCAAAAGCTGAGTTAGAACGCCTTAGCCGGGGCTATATCGAGGGTATAGCCGACTTTATTGGTCCCGATGTCGATATTCTTGCCCCCGATGTCTATACCAACGAGATGATCATGGGTTGGATGATGGACCAGTACAGCATCATTCAGCGTAAAATTAGTCCGGCGGTGGTGACGGGGAAACCTTTAACCATGGGAGGCAGTCGCGGTCGCGATACGGCGACAGGAACGGGGGCTTTTCATGTTATTCATTCTCTTTTGCCGAAATTAGACAAAAAACCAGCTAATACTACCGTAGCCGTCCAGGGATTCGGTAACGCTGGGGCTGTAGTAGCGGCTCTCCTCGCCAAAGCCGGTTATCAAGTGGTGGCGGTAAGTGATTCCCAGGGCGGCATTTATCGGGAAAAAGGCCTAGATATTGCCAGTATTCGTCAGTATAAACAGGAACATCGCGGGATTACTGCTATTTACTGTCAGGATACCGTCTGTAATATCGTAGAACACGAGGCGATTAGTAATGAAGAATTATTAGCCCTAGATGTGGATGTTTTGATTCCAGCCGCCCTAGAAAACCAAATTACCGCCGAAAATGCCGATCGCGTGCGGGCAAAATATATCTTTGAAGTGGCCAATGGTCCCACTACCTCAGAAGCCGATCGCATTTTAGACTCAAAAGGGATTCTCGTTTTCCCCGATATTCTGGTTAACGCCGGTGGGGTAACGGTGAGTTATTTTGAATGGGTGCAAAATCGCAGCGGTCTTTATTGGCAATTAAACGAGATCAATGAGCGCTTAAAAGAAAGAATGGTGACAGAAGCCGAAAAAGTCTGGTCTTTCGCCCAGGAATTCGATATATCTCTGCGTACCGCCGCCTACGCCCACGCTATTGATCGTCTCGGAGAAGCCCTAGATGCCAAGGGAACCCGCGACTATTATCAAAATAAGACGAGAGCTTAAGGTCGGCAGCAGTCGGTCGTCGGTCGTCGGTCGTCAGTCGTCAGGAAATAAATAGGGTGATAGGGTTTTGGGGTAATAGGGTGATAAGACAGCTTCCCCACTTCCCCACTTCCCCACACCCTGTCCCCAGGAAAAACTTTTTGCCGCAAACCCTAAATATGGTCGAGCATGATGCCAGTTCAATTATCGTTGCCGTTGTATCATCAACTTTCTCAACCAGAGGTGATTGAATACTTGACCAGCGATGGGTCAACGGGCTTATCAGCAGAAGAAGTGGCCAGTCGCTACGAAAAATATGGCCCGAATGAACTGCGATTTAAGCCGGGGAAACCAGCTTGGTTGAGATTTTTGCAGCAATTTCATCAGCCGCTACTCTATATTCTCTTGCTTGCGGGTACTATTAAGGCATTTTTAGGGTCTTGGACGAATGCCTCGGTGATTTGGGGAGTTACCCTGATCAATGCCATTATTGGCTATGTGCAGGAAGCTAAGGCGGAAGGTGCGATCGCTTCCTTGGCCAAAGCCGTAACCACAGAAGCGACGGTGTTGCGAGAGGGACAAACCCTGCGGATTCCATCTCGGGATTTGGTGCCGGGAGATATCGTTTTATTGGTATCGGGGGATAAAGTACCAGCGGACTTGAGGCTGCTGAAAGTCCGCAATTTGCAGGTGGATGAGTCTGCCTTGACTGGGGAATCCTTGCCCGGGTCAAAAGCGATCGAACCCTTACCCGGGGATACGCCCCTAGCAGAAAGGACAAACATGGCCTACGCAGGGAGTTTCGTTACCTTTGGACAGGGCAAAGGGATTGTTGTCTCTACGGCCAATGCCACCGAAGTGGGGCAGATTTCCCAGTCGATGGAAAGCCGAGTCAGCCTTAGCACACCCCTGACCCGTAAATTTGCCCAATTTAGCCGCACCCTACTCTACACAATTTTGACCCTAGCAACCTTGACCTTTACCATCGGGTTAGGACGGGGGAAATCTTGGATCGATATGTTTGAAGCTGCCGTTGCCCTGGCAGTGAGTGCGATTCCAGAAGGGCTGCCGGCAGTGGTAACGATTACCTTGGCCATTGGAGTCAACCGCATGGCCCGTCGTCATGCGATTATTCGTAAACTGCCCGCAGTGGAAGCATTGGGGAGTGCGACCGTCATTTGTTCCGACAAAACCGGAACCCTAACGGAAAATCAAATGACTGTACAGTCCATTTATACCGAGGGGCAATATTACGCCGTTAGTGGTGGTGGCTATAGTCCCAAGGGCGAAATTAGTCTGATTACCGATGGCAACCCTGGCAGCCCATTTGCGGACGAATTGCCCCCGGCCCTAGGGGATTGTCTGGTAGCTGGTTTGCTTTGTAATGACTCCCAGCTAAAACAAACGGGAGAAGATTGGTCAGTGGTGGGGGATCCTACGGAAGGGGCGCTGATTGCGGCCGCTGCCAAAGCAGGTCTCAGTCAATTGGGGCTATTGTCTTTAACCCCACGATTGGATGCAATTCCCTTTGAATCTGAGTACCAATACATGGCAACCTTGCATGATGGCATACCTCGTCTGATCTATGTTAAGGGATCGGTTGAGTCGCTGATGCGTCGTTGTTCCCAGATGATCGATCGCTATGGTCAGATGACTGCGCTGAACGCCGAACAGATCGAGCAAGCGGTAGAAACGATGGCAGAGCAGGGTTTACGGGTGCTTGCCTTCGCCAAAAAAGCAGCGGCGACCCATCAGCATTCTATCGACCATGAGGATATCGAAACAGGCTTGGTGTTTCTAGGATTACAGGGCATGATTGACCCGCCTCGTCCAGAGGCGATCGCTGCCGTTCATGCCTGTCAAACTGCCGGAATTCGGGTCAAGATGATTACTGGTGATCATCTTGTCACGGCGCGGGCGATCGCGGAACGGATGGGCATTAAAACGGCAACACAAGTCTTAGCATTTGAGGGAAAACAATTAGCGCAAATGGATAATCATCAACTGGCCCGAGCGGTTGAAGATGGATCGGTATTTGCCAGGGTTGCCCCTACCCAAAAACTGCAACTGGTGGAAGTACTCCAGTCTCAAGGAGAAATCGTGGCGATGACGGGCGATGGTGTTAATGATGCGCCGGCTCTCAAGCAGGCGGATATCGGCATTGCCATGGGGAAAGGAGGAACGGAAGTCGCCAGGGAATCTGCTGATATGCTCCTCACTGATGATAACTTTGCCTCGATCAAGGCCGCTGTCGAAGAAGGACGCACCGTTTATCAAAATTTACGCAAGGCAATCTCCTTTCTCTTACCTGTCAATGGTGGCGAATCGATGACCATTCTGATCAGTACTTTACTGGCACGAGATTTACCCATCCTCTCCCTACAAGTACTCTGGTTGAACATGATCAACTCGGTCACGATGACTGTTCCCCTGGCCTTTGAAGCAAAATCCGACCGCATTATGCAGTCACCACCACGCAATCCCAATGAACCTTTGATCACCAAAAAACTATTGCGCCGAATTTTGGCTGTTTCATTGTTTAACTGGATTCTAATTTTTGGTATGTTTGAGTGGGCTAAATCGACCACAGGAGATATTGCCGTTGCCCGCACAATGGCAATTCAATCCCTTGTGGCAGCACGGGTTATCTATCTGCTCAGTATCAGCCAATTAGGGATGAGCCTAGTGGACTACCTGCGTCGTCAGTCAACGTCGATTACTAATGCACCGATCCTAATTTTGGGGATTGTGGCTGCTGTTGCCCTACAAATTTTGTTTAGTCAATGGGGGGTGATGAACAGTCTGTTTGCAACGGCGACCCTAACCGGTCATCAATGGCTAATCTGTTTGTTGCCGATGCCGCTCATGGTACTTTGGGCAATTTTTGCCAATGTTATCGATCCTCCTCATTGTCACGGGAAATAACTAGGGTTTGCGGCAAAAAGTTCTTCGTGGGGACAGGGTGTAGGGTGTAGGGTGTAGGGTTTTACCGATTTTCACCTGGTCAATTACCTAATTTTCAGGGAAAAAGTCCCGGAATTTTCCCCCCAATCACTCCAATGGTCGGCACTTTTTGAGGGAAAAAAAGTCTAAAAACCTTATCCAACAAGGTTGTTAGATTTATTCAGCCAGCCCTAACTAATCGTCAATTCTTGACCGCAACTACCAAGACTGGCGGTTTTTATTCCCCTAATTGCCAGGTTATCTCTTCACCCGCTCGTAACGGCACCAGTCCGGATTCGGGAAATGGCAATTCATCGGGAATGCGCCAAGGGGTTTTGTTTAATGTGATTTGTTCGGTATTTCGGGGGAGTTGATAAAAATCTGGACCGTGAAAGCTGGCAAACCCTTCCAGTTGCTCAATTGCATCGACACTCTCAAAAGCTTCTGCGTACAACTCTAGAGCGTGCAGGGCTGAATAACAACCCGCGCAGCCACAGGAACTTTCTTTGCTGTAGCGAGAATGGGGCGCACTATCGGTCCCTAGAAAAAACTTGGGGTTGCCCGATGTGGCCGCTTGCAAAAGCGCCAAACGATGATCCTCTCGTTTCAAAATCGGCAGGCAATAAAAATGGGGACGAATGCCACCGGTAAAGAGAATGTTTCGGCTAAATAATAAATGTTGGGGCGTAATTGTGGCGGCGACATTGTTGTTAGCAGATAGAACAAACTTGACCGCATCGGCAGTGGTAATGTGTTCAAAGACGACCCGCAGTTTCGGAAATCTTGTTATCAGTGGGATTAAGTGCTTCTCAATGAACACTTTTTCTCGATCGAACACATCAATATCACCATCGGTAACTTCTCCGTGCAGTAGTAGCGGCATATCCAGCTGCTCCATGGCCGCAAAAACGCAATCGCACCTACGAAGGTCCGTCACCCCCAAGTCGGAATTAGTTGTGGCACCGGCCGGGTAGTATTTCACCGCTTTGACAAACTGGGAGGCTTTCGCCGCCATGATTTCTTCGGGACTGGTATTATCGGTGAGATAGAGGGTCATCAATGGCTCGAACTGTTGACCCTCTGGAACTGCTGCCAGAATGCGATCGCGATAGGAGGCAGCATCAGCCACCGAGCGCACTGGGGGCTTTAAATTCGGCATGATAATGGCACGGGCAAACTGACGCACCGTATGGGGGAGAACCGCTTTCATTGCCGCACCATCGCGGAGATGAAGGTGCCAGTCGTCGGGTCGAGTGATTGTGAGTCTTCGCATTGTTCAATCATACTACGGTTAGGGTTCCCAACTCACCCAACACAATAAGCTGCCCGCGTATTTAAATTGCTTGTTGAGATGAGGCAAGAGGCAACAGGCAAGGGGCAACACCTCCCCTTGCCCCTTGGGTCGTTTCATTCTCTCTTATATCATTCTCTCAAATCCTTATCTGGCAACGTTTTTAGGCGATTTCTCGGAAATACATAGCTGAAAATTTTTAAAAACGTCGTGCTTTAGACATCTCCAAAAATTATAAGTAGGGTTTGCTGAATAACTGTGAAATACTTATGATATAAGGATTACAGCCATATTAAATTCCCAAAAAGTCAAGAAAAAGGGACAGAAAACGGCTAAAATTGCTAAAATACCCTTGCACTTATCCGACAAGAACAT
>NZ_JADBVE010000267.1:0-3082 GCF_020245285.1 Microcystis sp. M31BS1 | reverse complement strand
TTTTTTTGAACTAAGTAGGGAGGCACAATTATTTGTAGGATGGGTTAGCGGTAGCGTAACCCATGCGGGCGTTGGGTTTCATGCTTCAACCCAACCTACGTTCTTGATTAAGTTTTGTAACAATTTGAGAGATTTTTTTTTAAGTAGAGCCTGTTTATTTGTCCAACTTTGACCAGAAAATCTTGGGTATATTTGTCAACTTTTGGGTAGTTATGTTCAAGAAAAACCCCTATAAATTTGACAAAAAATAGCTAAATATTGCCGAAAAAAAGTTTTCTAAAACACAGGGTAAGCGAAGCGCATCTTAACAATCGTTAACAAAATGAACTTGATTTATGTGAGTTGCTTACCCAGAGGGTGATTCAGGAATATTTGAGGAGAATTTGCCATCTCAATTGTTAAGCAAAAATCGACCAAATGTTAAGAATTCCTAACTGTTTTGATTGACTGGTATCACTTGAAATGCCCACACAGCAAGCGGATGACCAAATTGGTCAATGGTCAATAGCGTTGGAGATGCGCTAACCCTGTTCTAAAACACCTGTTTTTTTTGAAAAGTTTCGCTATAATTATGTCAGGTCACACAAAAAGTTATCAGCGAGCTTAACGCTTGCTTAACTTCTTTTGATGGCTATAGTACACACAATTAACGCTGGATAATTCAGTTATGATGACAACCAACAAATTAACCAAAACTTTTGCTTCTGGCTCCCTAGCCATTGGGGTTCTCGCTGGCGCGGTGCTTACCGCTACCAGTGCCAGTGCCGCCAGCATGTTAACTTGGGGGGAATGGACGAGCGGAACTGCTCTTGAGGTCGGGGACAAAATAGTTAAGTTCGTCGGTGGTGACATTGGGGCCAACCCTCTGGATGATGTTGAGCTGGTCAACATGGGTGATCATTATTATTTCCTATACGATGCCACGACTCTAGGTTCCCCTGATGCCAATATGGGTCCCGGGGGGTCTTTCACATATACAATCGAGGTGACTGACCCCAACAAGTATATTACCGGGGTTGACCTGGATTCAGACGTATCATCCAACTACGGGACTGTAACCAAGACATTTGCTGAGATACCTGGGCTCACCTTAACTTCAACTAACGGCTCAGCGGATCCTGCTGTCGGTTTCGTACCTATCGCCCCCATCAAAAAGTTGACCGTCACAGATACCCTAGTTAATACTAATCCTGGCACTGAAGGTCTATTCCAATTGCAAAATTCTTTCCGCCAAAGCGTTCCCGAACCGGGTACTATCCTCGGACTTCTGGCAGTGGGTGGTTTAGGATTGGTTTCCCGCTTCAAGAAACAAAAATAACAGTTACCAATGTCTTGTACACATTGATAACTGTGACGTTGAACAAGAATAGCTAAAGGTTAGATGCCCTGTTTGGTTTTCTAGCTTTTAGCTTTTTCTTTAAGCGTTGATTGTAGCACAGCCCGGCACATAATTTTTGTTTTTAATCAACGGGTCGTTTGATCCCCCCTGTCCCCCTTAATAAGGGGGGTGCCGATAGGCGGGGGGAGCCCCCCTAAATCCCCCTTTTCAAGGGGGACTTGAATCGTTCTGAAAAATTGGCTCTTCGGTTTGTCTTATGCAACATACAGGATTATAAGAGATGAAACCCTTATAGAGAGAGACATTGCTGAGATTTTTGTCAATTGTTTTCGCTCTAGAGCGAACTAATCAATTAAATCTCTTGCCAGATAAGGATTTAGTCGATTTATGACACCCTACCGAACCATACCAAGTAACGAAGAACCGTTTTTAATAACCAGATTTATAGCGGTTCTCACACCTGTGTGGCACAGTTAAACCTTTGCTAATTAGGGTTTGCGGCAAAAAGTAGGGGCGAAGCATTCGGATAGAAAATCTCCGGTTTCAGCGATAGGTTATGCCCAAATGCTTCGCCCCTACAGGACGCGGGCCGATGAAGATGTAAGGTTTTGAAACATGATTCTCTCAAAATCTTGCACCTGTGGGAGCGAAAAAAGACCCTAAGTAGGGTTTGCGGCAAAAAGTAGGGGCGAAGCATTCGGATAGAAAATCTCCGGTTTCAGCGATAGGTTATGCCCAAATGCTTCGCCCCTAGAGGACGCGGGCCGATGAAAACGCAAGGTTTTGAACGACGATTCTCTCAAAATCTTGCACCTGTTTCGCAAGAAAAGCCACAAAACCCTTACCTTGCCTACATTTCACATTTATTCAGCAAGCCCTACTTAAGTGGGTGGGTGGAATTAAATATAAGATGAACGTAGGTTGGGTTGAAGCATGAAACCCAACGCCTGCATGGGTTACGCTACCGCTAACCCATCCTACAAATAATTGTGCCTCCCTACTTAACCCCGTCCATTGCCTTGCACAAACTGAAGAACCTAAATGTTAAGTTTTATTACAGAATGCCAGATTTTTCCTAAAACACCTGGTTTTTTTTGGAGGTTCCGTTGTACCTAGATCAAGTTAAGAAAAGTTATATAGCAGTTTTCCCAGAAGTGATACCCGATTGAGACGCTGAAAAGCCTATCTATAAGGAGACCTACTGGAC
Source organism: Microcystis sp. M31BS1 (assembly GCF_020245285.1). Classification (NCBI taxonomy): domain Bacteria; kingdom Bacillati; phylum Cyanobacteriota; class Cyanophyceae; order Chroococcales; family Microcystaceae; genus Microcystis; species Microcystis sp. M31BS1. Next base: position 536 of record NZ_JADBVE010000267.1, on the reverse strand, counting down.
ATTATTGCACTAAAAACCGCTATATCGAGAAAACTTAACGTTTTTAGAACTTTTCTTGACTTTGATTTTATCCAACAGTGTAAAGCTGGAGAATTCAGTTATGATGACAACCAACAAATTAACCAAAACCTTTGCTTCCGGCTCTCTAGCCATCGGGGTTCTCGCCGGCTCGGTGTTTGCCGCTACCAGTGCGAGTGCCGCGACCTTAACTTGGACGGAATGGACGAGCGGAAATGCTCTTGTTCAGGGGGACAAAAAAATTACGTACGTATCGGGTGACATTGGGGCCGAGGGTGTGGATAACGTTTATCTGACCCAGGTTGGTACTGACTATTATTTCGCATACGATGCTATGGCAGGTCTCGTTGCGACTAATAGCAATTCCGGGTCTTTCACATATACTTTAGACGTTCATAATCTGAGATTTATTAAACTTCTGAAATCGTAGAGTCAGCAAGGAATCCAGTTCTTTTTTATGTTTCAAATGGGCATCATTCAAACATTCATAAATGGCTGAAGAAAAGTCAGAAAAGTTT
>NZ_JADBVE010000266.1:0-12409 GCF_020245285.1 Microcystis sp. M31BS1 | reverse complement strand
TTTTGCTAATAAACATAGCAAAATTATAGATGATTTCCTGACCTAAGATCACATTTTATTCTTTTTTCCACTTCAATCTAAGAATTGAGAAAAAAGCAAAACCCTCCATTATACCATAAAAAAATTATGCAAGAGGTCTATTATTTTCTACTCCATCCGCTTCAGAAGGATTATACTCTGTTAGAATTGGAACCAAACCATGGGCGGCATAGGCGGCAAAGATAGTGGATTTGCCTAAATCTCTTGGAAAATGGCTATAATCTAAAAAGCCCCCCCGTGAAGTTAACATCAATTCACTAACAATCTGATTAGACTGAAATCCCATAGGGATTATCTCTATTCCTTTGAATTGACCTTCTGTGGTACTCAAATCACAGGGATAACCAACATCATAAATGCGTTCAATGCCTAAAGCTTGACAGGCTTTTAGGAGATTTTTACTGAATTTTGTATAAACTAGGGGACGAGTGTACTTGGAACCGAAAACAATAAGGTATGGTGGGCGATCCTTGAGAGGAAGAATACATTGAGGTTCACCCATAGTAGAAAAATTTGGTAAGCAAATAACTTCGGTTTTTCCAGTTAATCGTGAAACTATATTTTTAATTCTGGAAGTAGTAGTCACGGTTAAATCAGCTAATCTGAAGATTTGATAAGAAGTTAGTAAAAATCTGAAAGCGGGGAAAATTATCCCTTTTCTTGTGTAAGTTGCGTTGAACTCATGGACTAGGATAATTAATTTAAAGTCTCTAGTTTTTGTGAGATTTTGTAATACTCTCAAGAGCCAATCGGGAACATCGTAGTATCTAAAGTTATAATGTAAGAGAACCCCCAAACAATCTGGAGTTATCAATGAAGACAAAACACTGGAAGCATCTATATTCTTGAGAGATTGATAGTCGATCAAGCGGTTTACTATGCCAGTTTCAGAGCTAATTGCTTCAGCTAAAGTAACGTTGAAATCTTCATGACACCTTGGACCAATGTGTATAATTTGTTTTTGATTGACTGGTTCTGTTGTGTCAAACATGGATTCCTTCACTCAAGCAAAATTCTAGATGTTTTTGTAAACACGACACCAACACGGTAAGCGCATCTTAACAATCCTTGGCAAAATGAACTTTATGTGGGTTGCTTACCCAGAGGGCGATTCAAGCATATTTGAGGAGAATTTGCCCCCTCAATGTTTAGGCAACAACCGAGCAAATGGATCGAGTTCTTAACCATTTCAATTGATTGCTATCACTCGAAATGCCTACAAGCCAATCCTATCACAAAATTGCCCAATTGTCAATAGCGTTTGGGATGCGCTCACCCTGCTTCATGTTCCTTCAGCAGCTTTTCTGGAATTTTGCGGATTACGAAGTTGATGGGGGGTTGTTGATAACTCATGGGAAATAAAACCAGATTAGTAAAGTATCGCACGATAATTAGTCATGCTTTCCAGAGACTTTTGATTTTGGTCTTGATGCCATTGTATAACTCCTCGAAGAAAAGATTCCAGAAATAACCATACTGGGGAAATCTTTTGACTAATAAAGCATCGGAAGGAAAAAGGATTCTTAGGCTTTTCATAGAGTAGGGTTTGACTATATATCTTATTTGATTGGGTTCGGGCATCCAATGGCCGATATATATATCTTTTTGAAAAAACTTCGCTTGCAGAAATAATCCTAAAGCTCTATCAAATCCCCAGAGAGGCAACCAAGTTAAAATTTCTCCTATCCTCATGTTGCGGACAAAATCATCTAAGGCTTCTTTCACTAAGGCAGTCTTCCAAATATTATTATTGAAAGGTTCTAGATGACAGCCATGAATATCTTTTCTTTTGCCGTAGGGCCATAAAGCTAGTCTTAACTCGAAAGGATTATCTAGGGGAGCGATAGGAACTTCCACTAAATCTTGGTACTTATCTTGTCTTTTTCTAGAGATATTTAACTGATTGATAGCGGGTAGCTCCGGCCAAGGAGCTTTAATTCTTTCCTCATCGAGATAATCAATTTTCTCCTTATAGAGACGCAAGAGCCAACTTTGGGGAAAATTATCAAAGTAATCTTTCGCTAAGGCAACCACCTGGGGATGCAAGAAATCATCATCATCGAGAGCCAACACATATTGACCGGAAGCATTGAGAAGACCGACGGCCCTCTGGGCTGTTTCTCCCTGATAAAGACTATGAAAAATTTTCACTCTGGGATCTTCTAGGGAAGGGGTAACGGCCCCAGGAGGATAAACCAAAATAAATTCTACTTCCCCTTGAATGGTCAGAAGTTGTTGCAACCAATATTCGGAAAATTTGCCCAGAGTTGGAGTAACGATTGATAGAATTGGTGAGTTGGTCATGATTAGCTGACTATCCCTCTTTTCCTAGTCGATAAAGTACATATTTTTTGGGAACTTCCCTGAGATTGGTAATCACCAGATTCCACATATATCCATACTGAGGAAAACACTTGACTAGGAAAATTTCTGATAAAATACCATAGCGATTTAGTCTTCTATATTCGGGGGGATTGTTCTCCATGCGTAACTGTTCTGGAGATGGCATGAGATGACCGATGATTTTTCCTTGGCCCTGCTCGAAAAACTTAGCTTGAAGAAATAAACCCAAAAGACGATCTAAACACCAAAAGGGAATATACTTAAACGGACCCATTAATGGTAACAAACTAACGATATCTTTGCAGGTTGCCTGTACCATTTGAGTGAGCCAGACTTTTTTATCAAAATTTTCAGTATGAGGGCCGTGGTGATCTTTTCTTTCGCGCACAAAGCACATCAAATCTAACTTTCTTTTGTCAAAAGGAACGATGGGAATTTCCTTTAAGTAGCCACTTCGATCTGAGCCATCCTGATTTTTGGAGCTTTTATCCCACACCAGTAGTTCTTCTATCTGGGGCAGCGGTTGCCAGGGAGCAGTCAGTTCTTTTGTTTCTCCATACTGAAATCGCTTAGTACAGAGTCTCATCACCCAGCTATCTGGAAATCGCTGGAAATACTGTAGAACCATGGTCAAGATATCGGGGTGAAGAAACTCATCACAATTAATGGTTAGTGTGTAAGGTGCTGTCGCATTCATCAATCCACTAATTCTTTGAATAATTTCTCCCCGCAAGGGACTGACTATTTGCTGTACCCTGGGGTCGGACGTGGGATACTTAGGCGCTCCTGGTGGATGAACCAAGATAAATTCTACTTCTCCCTTGACCTCGGTCAGCGCATTAAACCAGTGGTCAGCAAATCCTTCTCTAGTCGGAATAACAATTGATAGGCTTGGTGTTGACACCTTGTCCATGATAAAAAAATTTTTCCTCTATTTTCTGATGCCATTGTATCATAGTTCTCCAGCAACAAGGAAAATTTCTGGAAGATCAGAAGGCTGAGAGGTCAAGAGTGGGAATTCAAGAGAAATAAAATCTATATTCAACTTGTTTACCATCCTAAAATCTGATTTCTAGTTTTTTTTATTCTTGAAAAATTAATCATGCCCAAAATCCGAAGCATTGGTAGTCTGATAAGCTTATATAGCAAGCATAAAGGCAAATATTAACTAATATAAAATTGTGCCAAATTTCCCCCACTAAATCAGCATTTCCATGACTACCCTTTTTCCATTCCTCTTTTTCTACTTGACTCAATTGGCTGTAGAAGGGCAATTAATAGACAAATATTATCCTCCAACCACTCACTCTAGCCTTCCTTTCCTAGCGGTGGGCTTATATACTTGCCATGTAAACGTTTTATCTAGGATTTGCTGAAGTTGATGAGCAGGTATTAGTGTCTGTGCTTCACCTTGACGAGAAAGGCTGTAAATAGCAGTTTCCTACTGTCTTTTCACTGATTACTGCTCACTGATTACTGCTCCCTGAAAAAGGCTGACGGCTATAAAACGGGGACAGGCAATTGACGCTCCCGTCGCGCTCATGGGAGGGATTCTTGATTCACCGAGTCCACTTAGACTAAGTACCTTGCGATTCTCAACCCAGAGGTGGTTCTCTCCTCAAGCGTTAACTTTGGGTGCGCCCCACCCTAGTTGTATTTCTACAAAATTTGCTTTAATTGAAGTGTTAGCTTCAAATACTGCTTTGTCTAGTTCCTGCAAAGATTTTACCTACCTACAGGTAGAAACTAGAACATTAGGTAGAACCCCATATCTTTGATTGTCAAGGTGCAGATAGCATAGTGATTAGACTACATGGATTTTTCAAGCGGTTGTTTACCCTAGCCGCTATACTTATATGGTAGCTATTTTTCGTGAGTCCTTCAAGACCTTTAAATGAAAAAAGACTGCCAAGGCTAACGACCCCAAAAGAAGAGCAAGCGCACTTCGGAATACGCAACTAGAATGCCATTAACAATGTCAGAAGTCATTCGAGATTTCGCTCTTGAGACTAGACACTTATTTTTAGCTGTGGTTCGCTGTTCTATACTGGCCTTTGTTTCATCCCATCGGTAAAACCGAGGGTCTTCACCCGACATTGCAAATAAACCTTTTCTACCCCGGGAGAAAAACCTAGCCATTGACGAGATAAACGAGCAAAAGTGTCAGGATCACCGCTAACTGCGAAGTTGGTAGGTAGGGGTGTTTCGGGATTTTTTAGACCTAATAATTCTAGTTCTTTTTCCGCCGCTCGGACAACGGCAGCGGCGGGATCTACCAATCGCACGGAACTAGGTAAAAGACGACGCAAAACCGGGGAAAGATGGCGATAATGGGTACAACCATAGACCAGAGTATCAATATTTTCTGCCAGTAAAGGCTGAAGATATTCCCTAGCCACTTGTGTGGTGTAGGGGTCAAAAATGCGGTTAGCCTCGATCAAAGGGACAAATTCAGGACAGGGAATTTGCCAAACTTGGGCAGTAGGATCGATTTCTTGAATGGCTTGTTTATAGGCATTACTTTTAGCCGTAGCTGGGGTAGAAATAACCCCAATGCGCTTTCCTTGTTTAACGGCAGTTTTGGCACCGGGTAATATTACCCCCAAAATTGGTAAATCTTTAAATTCGGCCTGTACTTCTTCTAAAGCCAAGGCGGAACTGGTATTACAAGCCATAATCACCATTTTCACCCGGCGCTCGCTCATCCAAGTGAGAATTTCCCGGACAAATTCGATAATTTCCCCTTTAGAACGAGTTCCGTAGGGAAGTCTAGCGGTATCAGCGAAATAGAGAATTGATTCTTGGGGCAGTTGTCGATACAACTCCCTTAAAACTGTCAGTCCACCCACACCACTATCAAACACACCAATCGGACTAAGTTGTGATTCTCTCATAGATAATATCGAGGAAAACGCTGATCTAAAATAGCTTTATTTGATGATATTAAAACACGGATTTTTTGATTAGTAAACTAATGCTCCAATCATTTAATCATTAACGGAGATTTCGTTGAATATATTCAATAATCCCCCCTGCGATCGCCGCCGCCATTTGTCGTTGAAAGTTGGCATTGGCTAATTTAGCAGCATCCTCAGCGCCGGTGACGAAACCCACTTCCACGAGGGTAGAGGGCATTTTCGAGGTTCTCAGCACATAGAAACGGGCCCGACGCACCCCCCGATCGCGCATATCGATACTACGGACAATATTGCGATGGATAGTATCCGACAACCTGCGATCGCCGAAGTAATACACCTCTAGGCCATTGACATCCGGTCGTGCTTTACCCATAGAGTTAGCGTGGATACTGACAAATAGATCGGCATCGATCCGGTTAGCCAGATCCGTGCGACCTTGCAGGGTGACAAAAAAATCACTATCTCTGGTGAGACGCACATCGATGCCCTGTTGTTGCAGAATGCGGGTAACTTCTAGGGAAATGGGCAGAATCACGTTTTTTTCCTGAAGGCCACCAATTCCGATCGCCCCCGGATCCTTACCACCATGGCCCGGATCGATCACCACTAGAAAGCGGCTATTGCGTTGTTGGGGGGGATTAGGAGTGGGGTTAGAGGGGCGCGGCGGTGGGTTAAATTGCCCCGTATTGGGGGGTAAAGGAACAGGGATAGTAGTGGAGTCAGGAACCTGAGAAAGGGGGCTAGAATTGCGGGAGGAAAGCAATTCTAGGGCTAGGGTTTGACTGTCCGATTGAGTTAATTGTCCCAGTTGAAAACCCACGGCCGTCTGTACCAAAATCAGCACCTTATTGGCGCTTTCCTGACGTACCCGCAATTGATAGATAGGACTATAGCGGCCGAAGCGCGGACCGCGAAAAGACTCGGCTAACTTAGCATTTTCGATGCGTAGTTCATAGACACCATCCCGGTTAACACTGCCGTTAGCTTTCAGGGGTAAATCCGCGCGAATTAAGAGGCGATCGTTATTGCCCGTCAGATCGATCGAGGAGATCGTGGCCAAACGATTGCTAGAAGGGGGATTATTGGCAGTTTTCGGGGGGGGATTGTTGGGACGAGGATTGGGATTGGTGGCGCTAGTGGGGGGAGGTGAGGAGATATTATCCACGGCACCCAGACCACCCCTAGGCAGTAAAACCAAGCCACCAAAACGACTATAGAGAGCTTGCCAATCGGGACTATCTCTATTAACACTCAGGGAAATCTTAGCTCGTTGATTGGCGGTCTGACTGAATTGAATATCGCCGACCCCATAGCGATTGACGGGGATAGTTTGACCAGTGAGACTGCTGGGTAAAGTGGCACCGGGTAATTCAAATTCGATTTTTTTGCCGTCCCGGCTGCGTTGACTGCGGATCGATCGCTCATCACCATTCTGCTCTAAACGGACAAAAAGACCATTGCGAGTGACCTGAAAATCATCGTTGTTGTCCGTCCGGCTAACTGGAGGTGGGGGAGTGGGACGGGTGGAACCGCGATCGGGGGGAGGTGTGGGGTCAGGGGTAACGGGTGGTTGCGTTTCCTCCCTAATCGGTTGGGGAGCTGGCAATTCCACTGTCCATTGGGTGGGCGAAATTCCGCGAATTTTTACCTGTTGAGGATCGACGGTGTAGCCGGGGGCCAATTCAATCACTAAACGGGTAGTTTCCGCATCAAATTGACCAATACGGACACTTCTGACGATATTGCTAATGGGCCGGTTAATATTGGGTTGCCCTAACTTGATCCCGGGCAGATCGATCACGATCCTGGTGGGGTTAGTGATCATTTGCGCTCGCGGTTGCACTCGATTGTCGGTAGTGAACACCAGACGATTCTCATTGGTGTCGAATCGCCAAAAGACGAGCTTGCCAGCCCAAGCAGGGGCTGCCACCAGCAACCAAGTTAATGCGCTTAGGAATAACCAATGAAATCTCACGATCGATGCTCCCGTTGCTCAGTTATCAATTACCTTTTTTCGGTAAAAATGGACTATTTTGTCGATTTTTGGCCATCCATAGCTCCGTTAATGCTCTGAGAATGACTATCAATAAAAACAAGCTTATGGGACGTTGGCATGGTCTGCTATGTTTCTGATCAGTTATCAGTCATCAGTCATCAGTTATCAGTTATCAGTTATCAGTTATCAGTTATCAGTCATCAGTCATCAGTTATCAATGAAAAGACAGTGCTGTTAGTGCCACTTAACACTGCTACTGGTAACTTATACACTGCCACTGGTAACTGCTCACTGCTCACTGCTCACTGATTGAGGGCTGCCGGTGGGTTCTTTAAATACTAACCTTAACAGGGGCGGAGCGATAAAGGTAGTCAAGATCACCATCATAATAATCGCCGCATCGGTAGCGGGGGATAAAGCACCACTAGCAGCACCGACTCCGGCAAAGACTAAACCCACTTCACCCCGGGGAATCATGCCAACTCCGATCGCCAAGCGATTGAGTTTTTCCTTGCTGAAAACGGCCAACCCCGTCACCACTTTACCAAAAATAGCGACGACAATTAGGAAAGCAGCCAAGACTAATCCTTCTCGATTGCTGGGAATAGCGGGATTAAGGACACTTAAATCGGTTTTTGCCCCCACACAGACGAAAAATATCGGTACAAATAAATCGGCGATCGGGAACACTTGTTCTGCCAATTCCGATCGCTTTTCCGTTTCCGCTAGAACCAGGCCTGCGGCAAAGGAACCGAGAATCGCTTCTAATTGGATAACTTGGGCAATATAAGCAAGAATAAAGGCGAAAATCAGGGAAACTAAGAGCAATTGTCCCCTAGTTTTCATGCTATTAACTAATTGAACGTAAAAGGGGCTTAAAAAACGACCGATCAGGATCGCCCCGATTACAAAAGCGCTAGAACTAATAACTAAATAAATTACTTTGCTAATTTGCACTTCTCCAGTCTTCACCAAAGAAGCAACGACAGCGAGGACGATAATACCGAGAATATCATCGAGAACCGCTGCCCCGATGATAATTTGACCTTCTTTCGCCGATAACTGCCCTATTTCTGCTAAAACCTTGGCGGTAATGCCGATACTGGTAGCGGTTAAAGCCGCCCCGGCAAAAATAGCGGGAATGGTGGCCAGATGAAAGATATAGATTAAACCCAAAGTACCCACCAAAAAGGGAACCGCAACCCCTACCACTGCGACAGCAGCTGCCTGTGGACCGACGCGAATTAATTCCTGTAAGTCTGACTCTAAACCAATCTCGAAGAGCAGGATAATTACCCCCAATTCCGAGAGGACGGAAATCACCTCACTGGCAGCACTAAAAACGGCAGGAGATTCCTCCGGGGTGAGGGGAGAAGTGGATTCTAGGAAATGAATGAGGAGAGAATCCTCGAATACCGCCCCACCTTCTGGAAAAACCAGTAATTTTAGGGCAGAAACCCCGATAATCACGCCACCGACTAATTCTCCTAACACGGGGGGCAAGTTGAATCGGACGCATATTTCCCCCCCCAGTTTACAGGCGAAATAAATAACGGTCAAACTCAGCAGCACGCAGGCTAAAACTAAGGCACTATCAGCAGTTTCGGCTGTAGCTGCCGAGGCTAACAGGGAAATGTTAAAACTCCAAGCGGAAGAAAGGAAAGGCTGTAGTATCATCGCTCGCTCAAAATTACTCTCAATACTCTAACAAGCTTGCGGCTTATTCAGTTATTCCCGATCAAAGTTCGCCCCTTGTCCCCCAGCAAGGTAGGGCTGGAGGAGATTCAGCTAATCTAAGGATAGGCGGTTAAAATGCGTCTTAGTTTATTAGCATCAAAATCTCTGTTTGGCAATCTAACTACCCACCGGTGCGTGAGTCTGGGTGGGTACTCATGGGGGTTCGTTGAGTTAGCGCATTACTTTAATAATAATAAACGCTGGGGAGATAAAGTAACAGTCCAAGGCAAAGCTTGCTCCTTAATTTCTAACCATTTATCCTTATATAACTCTGCTTGGATATGAAAATCGCGGTCGTGGTTGGAGGGTTGATTAAGTTTCAGATAGAGAGTCACCCGATGGGGTCCTTCAATGGCATTAGCTAACCAACAGAGAAAAGTATTAATATCGCCTAAATCTCGACCAAAAATAATTTGATGAGCGCGAATTCCCGTATAGGCTAAATAGTCGGGAATCCCGGGGACGGTGTGTAATTTAACATCCCAATCAATCGCCTCCAATTGTTGATTATTAATAATTACAGCACGGGAAAAATTCTTACAGCCAGTAATTTTTGCCAAACTAACGCTATCTGGTCGCTCAAAAATTTTCTGTTTAGAATTATTAGCAATTGCCCGCCCTTTTTCCATAACTAATAAATTCTCGCATATTCGATAGGCTTCATCCATATTGTGGGTAACAAAAATTGTCACGCCATCGTAATTACTTAAAGTTTTGATCATCTGACGTTCTAATTGAGCGCGTAGATGGGTATCAAGGGCAGAAAAAGGCTCATCTAATAATAAAGCTTCCGGACGACTAGCTAAAGCGCGAGCGATGGCGACCCGTTGCTGTTGTCCCCCCGATAATTGATGAGGATAACGGTTTTCCATGCCAAGTAACTGCACTAATTCCAATTGGTTGGCAATCTGCTGTTTAATAACTTTTTTAGATAAGTTTTTCGAGAGACCAAAAGCGATATTTTCTGCCACGGTGAGATGGGGAAAAAGGGCATAATTCTGCACCACAAAACCGATACGACGCTGACGACTGGGGAGATTAATTCCCTTTTCGGAGTCGAAGAGAATGCGCCCATTTAAGACAATACGACCCCTTGAGGGCGTTTCCACACCAGCCAGCGATCGCAAAATCAGGCTTTTTCCCGACCCCGAAGCCCCTAATAGTCCTAATGGCTGATTTTGGCAGTTAAAAGTGACCAAGAGGTTAAAACCGGGTAAATATTTCTCTATATCGACAAATAAGCCTATTTTATCCCTATAATGCTTATTTTCAGCTGCTAAAAGGGCAAAATCGCGACCCTCCCAGGGTGGCAGCCAGTCCTCCATCTCGTTAGGTTTGCTTTCTCCTGGTCGTCCTAATTGCTGTTTGCGTTGACTTTGCCAGAGATTAACGGCGATAATCCCCGATAGGGAGATTAACATGATAATAAACACCCATATCCAAGCCTCAGTCATCGCTCCTGCTTCCACAGCGAAGAAAATCGCCATCGGGATAGTTTGAGTTTGCCCCGGAATATTACCCGCTAACATCAAAGTGGCCCCAAATTCCCCCAAAGCGCGGGCAAAAGCTAGGGTTAATCCCGCTAATACTCCGGGGAAGGAGAGGGGCAAAAGTAGGCGCCAGAATATTTTCCCTTCCGATGCCCCTAGGGTGCGGGCAACCTGTAGGATGTTGGCATCCACCTGTTCAAAAGCCCCTAGGGTGGTTTTGTACATCAGGGGAAAAGCCACCACCGTCGCGGTGATAATGGCGGCATACCAAGTAAAAACGACGCGAAAGTTAAATAAGTCTAATAACTGTCCTAAGGGTCCGTTTTTGCCGAATAGGAGCAGTAAAATGAAGCCTAGCACCGTCGGGGGCAAGATTAAGGGTGCGACGAAAACTCCCTCGATTAGGGATTTCCACCGTCCGCGATAGCCTAACATCCAATAAGCGGCGGCAATACCGAGAAAAAAGATGATTATCAGGGCAATGGTGGCGGTTTTCAGGGATATCCATAGGGGGGAAAAGTCTGGCATTTTTCAGGGGTCAGGGGTTGGGTTTTGGGGTTTTGGGGTCTTGGGGTCTTGGAGTGTTGGGGTGTTGGAGTGTTGGGGTGTTGGGGTTTTAGTTGAAATTCCCCACTTCCCCATTTCTCCACTTCCCCACTTCTCCACTTCCCCACTTCCCCACTTCTCCACTTCCCCACTTCTCCACTTCCCCTAAATTATCTGGCTATTCCGAAGCCGAATTTTTCAAAAATGTTTTTAGCGGCTGTGCTGGTGAGATATTGGGCGAAAGTCTTGGCAGCTTGCGGGTTTTTACTGGCTTTGATCACAGCTATCGGGTAAATAATCGGAGAATGGAGATTATTGGCAGCCGTAGCCACTACTTTTACTTGGTCGGAAATTTTGGCATCGGTGATGTAAACAATGCCAGCATCGGCGTTACCAGTTTCTACGGCGGCGAGAACATTACGGACGGAGTTGGCCAAGACCAGTTTTGGTTTTATTTGCTCTAAAATGCCGATATTTTTCAAAACTTCTTCGCTGTACTGACCGACGGGAACGCTGCGCGGTTCACCCACGGCAATTCTTTGGACATTACTGTTAGTCAGAGAACGAAAATCACTGATTTTTAGGGTGGAATTCTTGGGAACGATTAAAACTAGGCGATTAGTGAGCAGCTTTCTTCTGGTACTTGTATCGATTAAACCAGCTTTTGCTAAAGCGTCCATTTGCTTAGTGGCAGCCGAGAGGAAAACATCGGCCGGCGCACCTTGTTCGATTTGCCGTTGCAAAGCCCCCGACGCACCGAAGTTATAGTTAACTTTAATGTTGCCATGGGCTTTTTCAAACCCCGGCTTGATTTCTTCTAGGGCCTCTTTGAGACTAGCGGCGGCAGAAACTAGAATTGTCTGGGTTTGCGCGGTGGTGATAGTAGAGGAAAAAAGGTTTATACCCAGAGATAATAAGCAACTAAGGGCAATTGAGCCGATAAAAGCCAGAAAATATCGTCTTTTCATCAAGATTGACAGTAAGCGATCGATATTTATATTTCTATCACAACCAATCCACCGCCCAAAATCTGTATCTAGGGTTTGCGGCAAAAAGTTTTTCGTGGGGTGTGGGGTGTGGGGTGTGGGGATAAGTAGCTGGTTATAATTAAATTGAAGATGGCTCCCGCCTTAATCCCCCCTTAATTTACCCTTAATAAGGGGGGTGTCTGACAATTTTTAACATCTACCCACTTAACATAAATTGACATCCTCGCCGCCCTAAAAGTGCGGCGATTCCTAAACCTCACGATTTAAGTTTCTGCTTCCACCACCGTCGCATACCACAGTTAAAAAACCATGTACTGTCTTACACAGAGTCCACAGACTTTCGCCCCATTT
>NZ_JADBVE010000265.1:0-8517 GCF_020245285.1 Microcystis sp. M31BS1 | reverse complement strand
GAGAATTTAGGCAATTTTTTCCCGAATATAACCACAAACAATTATATGGGGCAGTAGCAGGTATTGAAATCGAAGAAGGAGCGGATAAATATGCCTATCGTCAAGGTTTATTTGTCTTGGCACAAAAGGGTGAAAATGTAGTGATTCTTAACGATACTGAGTTTCAACCGAAAACGTGGTATAATATTTAAGCTTGTCTTTGGGAAAGTCCAGTGCAATTCTGGTACTGTGCCGCAGCTGTAATCAAGTAAAAAGTAAAAAGAGTACATCTTCCCTTTTTCCTTGCGAGTCAGAATGCCAATTACAAGTTTTTAATCGGTAGATAGACAAATAATTTTCTAACTACTTCTCTGCGTCGCATGGAGAACAAACAACGGTGAATTGGTTAGTTGAAGCAAATGCTTGTCCCGGTTTATTTTATGGCACTGCTGCCCAGGATGGATTTTTAATTCGTCTCCGCACCCCCGGTGGATGGCTCAATTCTCCACAGGGAAAAGCGATCGCCACTTGGCTCGAACAATGGCAGACGACAATACAAGTTACCAATCGGGCAAATCTGCAAATTCGCGGACTGCAAAAATCCCCCAGTTTAGAAGAATTTCAAACCCTGCAAAAATTAGGGTTAGCTGCCCATAATCCCAGTATCGATCATCTGCGTAATATCATGTCTAGTCCCACTGCCGGAATTGACTGCCAAGAATTGATCGATACTCGTCCATTAGTCCAAGAATTAGATAATTTTATCCAAAATTATCCATCAATTGCCCAACTAAGTCCTAAATTTAGTATCGGGATCGATGGCGGCGGTGCCGTGGGAATTGGCACCAGTTCAACTATGCCCTGGCAACACCGCTATAACGAGATTCAGCTATCAGCAATTGCCCTCAATAATCCGACAAATTTAACTTCTATTGTTTGCTTTCGATTAGCCCTCGCAGGAGATAAACAATTCTATGACACGGACTTATTAATTGAGCCAGAAAACTGTTTAGCTGTAGTCAAAGCTTTAGTAAAAGTTTATCTCGATTATGTTCAACAAACCCCTAATATCAAGGGGAAAAAACCTCGGATGAAACACCTACTCAAAGATTGGGGATTGACAAAATATCTCGAACAAGTTAACTCCCAATTACATCGGAATTATACTGGAATAATAGACTGGCAAGAATGCCAGCAAACTGCCCATTCTACTCAACCCTATTTTCATCTGGGAATTCATCCTCAAAAGCAACCCGGATTGTCTTATATTGGCCTATCATTAAGATTAGGACAATTGACGGCTAATCAACTATGGGGATTAGCGGCACTATCAGAAACTTTTGGCAGTGGTCAGTTACGATTAACCCCTTGGCAGACTGTTATATTACCCGATATTCCCGATGAAAAAGTGTCAGAATTGTTGCCAAAACTGGCATCACTAGGATTATCCGCTTCTCCCGGATGGGATGCGGGGATAGTTGCCTGTAGCGGTAAACCGGGTTGTGCAGCAGCGGCCACTGCAACTCAAATTCATGCTTCTCTCCTAGCAGATTATTTGCAGGAACACTTAACCTGCAATTCTCCTGTTAATATTCACTTGACGGGTTGTGCTAAATGCTGCGCTCAACCGGGTCCAGCCGAAATTACCCTTTTAGGAACTACCATCGAGGAAAATGGCCAAATACTAGAAGCTTATCAAGTCTATATGGGTGATAGTAAAAAATTCTTAGAAACACCTATATTTGAGGGAGAATTTGCCAAGATTACCCCGCTCATAGCCCAAATTTTAAGCTCCCAAAACTCGAAAAATTTAGATGAATAGAATGGAATACATTAAGAATGGTGAGGAAATTTACCGCAAATCTTTTGCTATTATTCGGGCTGAAACTAACTGGAAAAATCTCCCCGATGATTTAGCTCATGTGGCGGTTCGTCTAATTCATTCCTGCGGGATGACAGACATAACAGAAGATTTAGAAGCATCACCGGACGCGGTTAAAATCGGACGAAATGCCCTCGCTGGGGGTGCAGCAATTCTCTGTGATTCTCAAATGGTCGCTAATGGCATTACCAAAGCCCGTTTACCTAAAAATAATCCGATTATTTGTACCCTCAATCATCCAGAAGTAACCGAGTTAGCACGGCAAATTAATAATACCCGCTCCGCTGCCGCTTTAGAACTTTGGCGACCTCATTTAGCTGGAGCAGTGGTAGCCATTGGTAATGCACCAACCGCACTTTTTCACCTACTAGAATTGCTCGATCAAAATGTAGATAAACCGGCTTTGATTTTAGGCTTTCCCGTGGGATTTGTAGGAGCGGCAGAGTCGAAAATAGAATTAGCAACTAATAGTCGTGGCGCGCCATTTATTACCCTACACGGACGTAGGGGAGGCAGCGCAATCGCAGCAGCGGCAGTCAATGCTTTAGCAAAAGAGAACGAATTATGAATAAATTAGGCAAACTTTATGGATTAGGAATCGGGCCTGGCGATCCCGAATTGTTGACGCTAAAAGCACACCGGATTCTCACAACTGTTCCGGTAATTGCCTATCCTACCTTAGAAAGTGGCAAAGTTTTGGCACGGGCAATTGTCTCGGATTTTATCCGTCCCGAGCAGATAGAAATTCCCATGCCTTTACCTTTTAGTGTCGAGCGCAGTTCTCAACCTCATTATGATATTGCCGCCGAAAATATCGCCGAACAGTTAAACTTAGGTCGAGATGTGGCGGTTTTATGTGTGGGCGATCCGATGTTGTATGGCACATTTATGTATATCTTTAATCGCTTGTGCGATCGCTTTTCTATTGAAGTCGTGCCGGGTATTTCTTCAGTGATGGCAAGTGCAGCAATGCTGGGTGTACCTATCACTTATCGAAATGACGTATTTAGTATTATGCCCGCTACTTTAGAGGCGGAAATATTGCGGGATCGCCTAGGATTTATCGATGCAGCAGCGATTATTAAATTAGGCAGACATTTCGCTAAAGTTCGTGATATTCTCCAGGAATTAGGATTATTAGAACGCGCCCTCTACATCGAACGAGCAACCCTACCCAATCAGCAAATTATTCCGATTACCGAAATCGATCCAGAGGCTGTCACCTACTGGTCATTAATTCTGATTCCTAGTAAAACTAAACCCCAATAACTCTATAGACATAGTTAAATCTTCTATCCCCTACCTGACAGAACCCATCGGGTTTAGATGATATGATGAAAATGTCTTTTCTTCATTGCTTTTTTGTTCCACAGGAGGTTATATATCGCGTTTCTCGGATTGATAAGGTAATCTATTTTCTTCTCCCTTCTCTGTCACCTAAAAATAACTACCATGTCCGATTCTCCTGCTTGTAAATTGCGTTACCCAACGTACCTTTTTTTCTGAATTATGATTTTTATAAAAACTCAACATTTTTATACATATAATCAGGCTCTAAACATTCCCAAATTAAAACTAAATCACTAATAATTTTGCCAATAGATTGACGTTGATGTGAATAAATAATCCCCCAATGCTCTAATCCCATTGAAGACAAAACCAGAAAATCATCATCAAAAGTAAAAATGACTCGGCCTTGCGATAAAGCATATGCTAATTGTTCCTCATCGGAAGACCCCATCAGTCCTTTTTCTGGAGAAGTTGTAACATCAATCCCTCGCATTCTTAAACCTTTAGCGATCGCATTAGAGACGCTTTCATCTAGGTGAAACTTAAGCTTATTGGCCATTATTTCCCTTTAAAAGTTTTTCGACCAATGAAGGTTTATCCCCTTGTAACTGTTTAGCAAAATTTTCGCTGGATTCAATATCTTGGCGAATTTCTTCTCGATGCTCATGGTAATAAGCTAAAGCTGCATAAACATCAGCTAAAGTAATCGTTGGATAATTATAAACAATTTCATCAGGACACATCGCCATTCTTTCATGCCAAATAACAATGTCTTGTACCTTAATCCGATGTCCAGCAATACGAGGTTTACCGCCACAAACACCAGGTGTTACTTCAATATGCTGTTTAAGCACTAAGGATGACATAATAACTCATTTACTCTACTTTTAGATATCATAGCATTTTTCTTGAAAAAACGCAACCACCGATCTTTTAGGATACGTTGCCTAACGTGCCTTTTAATGTGAAACATTTTATACATTTTCATATTATTATCCGTTACGCTATGCTAACATATTCTACCGTTACTGCTACAATTGGCTCCAAAGACCACTATAACCAACTAAAACTATGACTCCAGCTACTTTTGCAGAAATACTAGAAGCAACCGAACAACTTACCCCAGAAGATCAAGAACAACTTATTCACCTGTTAAAAAAGTGAAAGACATGGGCGAGGCTCAACAATACCTCAAGAACTAATGGAAAGTATTCCGGCATGATTAAAATAAATTAAGGTCATCTGGCCGCAGTCAGTTTTAACCGACTGAAAATATTACTTGGTTTGAGGAGCTTTTTAAATTGACAGACGAGCGCGTTTATTGGTTAGCATGGTCAAGTATTGCTGGAGTTGGGGCAATTTCCCTGAAGCGACTCTATCAGCATTTCGGCAGTGTCGCTGTGGCCTGGAATGCCACCGATACTGCGATCGCAGAAGTGGCGGGATTTGGCAAAAAGTCAATGGTAGCGGTACGGGAAGGGCGCTCGCAAATTGACCCAGAAGCTGTTTTCGCCGAACATATCCAGAA
This sequence comes from Microcystis sp. M31BS1, assembly GCF_020245285.1. Lineage (NCBI taxonomy): Bacteria > Bacillati > Cyanobacteriota > Cyanophyceae > Chroococcales > Microcystaceae > Microcystis > Microcystis sp. M31BS1. The sequence continues at coordinate 3,838 of NZ_JADBVE010000265.1, read as the reverse complement.
AAATCCCCTTTTTTGGACTCCTAGCGACCCAGAATATCCCCGATTTCTCTGGGAAATTCCCAGTCCTCCCCCCTTACTTTACTATCAAGGAAAGGTCAATTTAGAGGAAAATCAGGGAAATATCCCCACCGTCGCCATTGTGGGTACTCGTAACCCCACGGATCACGGCCGGCGCTGGGCGCGGCGCTTAAGTACCCTTTTGGCCCAACAGGGATTTACTATTGTTTCTGGTATGGCCGAAGGAATTGATGGCGAGGCACACCAAAGCTGTTTAAAAGCAGGGGGAAGGACGATTGCCGTCTTGGGAACGGGGGTCGATGTGGTTTATCCTAGTCGTCATCGGCAGCTACACGCCGACATCCAAAAGCAGGGTTTAGTCATTAGTGAACATCCCGCCGCAACTCAACCGAATAAAGCCCATTTTCCCAGTCGTAATCGCATTATCGCCGGTTTAAGTCGCGCCACGATTGTTATCGAGGCCCCCGAAAGGTCTGGCTCCCTGATCACGGCCAGTTATGCTAACGAATTCGGCGGCGATATCTATGCTTTACCCAATTCTCCCGATATTGCCACCGCTAGGGGTTGTTTACAACTGATTCATCAGGGAGCGGAAATTATCGTTTCTGAGGAGAAATTACTACAAATGTTGGGGGCAATTCCCACCGCGAACCAATCCGCACCGGTTAATCTCTCCCCTTCACTCCCTCTAGAGACATCCCCAGTCGTTAATGCTGCTCCTCCAGTCAATCTAGAACCTAGACTAGCACAAGTGTATCAGTTATTTGACAGGGATGCCCTGTTGTTTGACATTATTGTTCAAAAAATGCAAATCCCCACCTCAGAAGTGGCGGGGATCCTATTGGAATTAGAATTAATGGGTCTAGTGACTCAGTTACCCGGTATGCGTTACCAGAAAACCTAGTCAACCCCCAAATGCTTATTTAGGGTATTAGCTAAAGTAGTTTTCGGTGCAGCCCCAACCACCAGATCAACTTTTTGAGCCCTTTTGCGGATCATCAGATTCCAGGTGTTTAGTTAAGGTATTGGCTAAAGTGGTTTTAGGTACAGCCCCGACCACCATATCGACTTTTTGACCTCCTTTGAAGATCATCAGAGTAGGAATACTGCGAATCCCGTACTGACTAGCGATATTGGGGTTTTCGTCGGTGTTGAGTTTCACCACCTTGACTTCCCCTTCGAACTGTTTGGCAATTTCCTCGACAACGGGAGCCACCATTCGACAAGGGCCGCACCAAGGAGCCCAGAAATCCACTAGGACAGGGTCGGCACTATCTAAAACTTCGTCTTTAAAGGTGGCATCTGTAACGGCAGTAACCTCTGACATACTTAAGAAATCCTCTAGTAATCACGGTTATCTAGAATACGCAAAAATTCCGTTCTAGAGATTCGTGGTGCGATGTTGACATTCCACTGGTGAAAAGGACGAGAACTAGCTCTAAATCCACTTTAGAGGCCTTAACTTGCATCAGAGGTAGCTTCTTGGATCAATTTCACAAGGGGCATTCTTGTATTTTATAACCCTAGAGGCTCTATTTTGACTTTTTTTTGATAAAGTTTTGTAATATTGCCCGAGTCAAGCATGGGTGATGACAGCCGGATAAAATTTTCTTGAAGAAAAACCCGAAAAGTCAGCGATTTTATCTAGGCTTAACCTGAGTTTGATTATGATCGGCATAGCCCACTTCCTAATTGAGCTTTTTTATGAAAATTCTGGTCTTAAATGCGGGATCGAGCAGTCAAAAAAGTTGTTTATACGATTTAGATTTTTTCCCCTCCCATCCTCCCCAACCAATTTGGGCAGCGGGAATCGATTGGACGGTTAACCCTGATTACGGGGTTTTAACGGTAAAAGCCAAGGGAATTAAACAGGAAATTAATCTTTCTAGTCAGGATCGTCCGGCGGCAATTGCTCGGATGTTAGAGACTTTAGTCACTGGCGAAACTAAGGTGGTGGCCAACCTCGCAGACATTAGTATAGTCGGTCATCGAGTTGTCCATGGTGGCACGGAATATTCCCAAGCAACTATGATCACTCCCCCAGTCAAAGAAACGATTAAAAAGCTGATCCCCCTTGCTCCTAGCCATAATCCCGCTCATTTAGAAGGAATTGAAGCGATCGAGCAAGTTTTAGGCGATGTTCCTCAAATAGCAGTGTTTGACACCGCTTTTCATCGTTCTATCCCTCCCGAGTCTTCTCTTTATCCCATTCCCTACCAATGGAGTGAACTGGGAATCCGTCGCTATGGTTTTCATGGCACCAGTCATCAGTACTGCTCCCAACGGGCCGCCGAATTGTTGGGAAAACCCCTAGAATCCTTGAAAATGGTCATCTGTCATCTGGGTAATGGTGCTTCCCTATCGGCAGTCAAGGGGGGTAAAAGTGTCGATACTACTATGGGATTTACTCCCCTAGAGGGATTGATGATGGGAACCCGCAGCGGTTCGATCGATCCAGGGATTCTGATTTATCTAGAGCGAGAATATCAATATAATCCCGATAGTTTAAATAGTTTACTCAATAAAGAATCGGGTTTAAAGGGAATTTCGGGTATTTCTGGGGATATGCGGGCAATTACCACGGCGATAGACGAAGGCAACGAGAGGGCAAAATTAGCATTTGAGATGTATATTCATCGTCTGAAAAGTTTAATCGGATCGATGATCGCTTCTCTAGAGGGGTTAGATGTCTTGGTATTTACGGCAGGAATCGGCGAAAATTCAGCTTTAGTGCGGGAAAAAGCCAGTCAAGGCTGGTCTTTTTTGGGTTTAGAGTTAGATTTGGCTAAAAATGCCGCTCGTCCCCGGGATGAGGATATCGCCACCGACACATCTAAAGTAAAAGTGATGGTAATTGCCACGGCGGAAGATTGGGCGATCGCAAGAGAATGCTGGCATTTCTTTCAATAGTTAGGCAGATGGCAACTTCAATTACTTGCGATTTTTCCAGTATCCAGGCTCACGACTGCAATGCATGACTGCCAAAATCAGAATGTAGTCTTGCTCAATTGTGTAGAGAACACCGTAAGGAAACTTACGCGCCATACACCGCCGAACATCTTCATCAATTGCAGCGTAACGGGTTGGAGACTCCCTGATCCGATAAACTGTATCCTCGATCGCGTTTATGAACGCTTGAGCAACCTCAACTCTCTGCTCTGTGTAGTATTGAACTGCTTCAGCGTATTCATTCAGCGCTTCAGGATGAAATACGTACCTCATGGCTCAATCAGCCGTCTGACTTGGGCTAAAGCGTCTTCGCCTGGAATTGCTTGAATAGAACCATCTCGCACCTCATCTCTTCGGCGCTTGGCTTCAGTTACCCAAACTGCCTGAATTGCTGAGTCGGTATCGAATTCCAAGCTTTCCACCAACTTGTCTGCTAGGAATGCTCTTGATTCGCTAGGCAGCGACAATATTTCCTCAGTCAGTTGCTCAATTGATCGCATAGTCCCCATCCCTCGCAGAAGGCTCAATCCTGAATGAATTGTATCAAACTTTGACATGAGACGAATTTGAGGAAGCAATCGTCCACCTCAGATCCCACATTATACGGCTTGGTTAGTTGCTCGAAACATTTCGCACCTCTTCGACTAATTTATGCACCTCTACTCCTGAAAAGTGCCTTTGCCCACAACCATTCCACAAGTTCTCAAATTGCTCTCTAAAATGTTTATACCCTGAGTGCCTGACACATCTTGTGTCAGGGGTAGCAGGTCAAGGACGACAGAGCAAAGAGTGAACACGGGAAAACCATATTCGGTCATAGTAATCGGAGAGAGCGTTCTTAGAAGAGAAACAGGGTTCTGGGTCAGAGTGG
>NZ_JADBVE010000264.1:0-2876 GCF_020245285.1 Microcystis sp. M31BS1 | reverse complement strand
ATAACTGATAACTGATAACTGATAACTGATAACTGATAACTGATAACTGATAACTGATAACTGATAACTGATAACTGATAACTGATAACTGATAACTGATAACTGATAACTGATAACTGATAACTGATAACTGATAGCCTTTTTACTTTTTACTTGCCAAAAGGGTGTGCCAGAGAAGGGGATGACTGCGGGGACTGCTGTAGAACAATAAATCGATTAATAATTTCCAGGCTAGGGAAGCAAGGCTAGAATCGCTGAGATTATTTTCCGATATTTCTGGGTATTTTAAGCGAAAATTATCGATATAATTGCCCAAAAGCGTGGTTTTGACCGGTTCTTCTCCTTGAGTTCCCACTTGTTCCAAGAGAATTACGGCGCGACGGATTAACTCTTGCTTTTTTTGGGCGAGATGACAGAGGAGGAGAACTAGAGAACGGATGTCCGCGAGGGAAAGTTTTGACTGGGGTTGCCAGTAGTGGGCAACTAGGCGATCGCTTGTATCCAGATCTAAGGCTAATTCCTGGGCTGCTTGGGTGATAGAATCGGAGTCTAAATTAGCTAGAGAGACTAAAGCAACCAAAATCAGGTTTAAATAGCTATTAATACTCTCTAACTGCTCGTTACTGGGTGAGATAGCTAGGGGTAAATCCTCACCCGTGGAGGACTCGGCAGACTGAGGCATAGTCAAGGACATAGATAAAAGGAATTGCCAGCAGAAAAACTTGGGTTTAGGAGAAAAAATCACTGGTTCTAAAGTGTAATAATAATTGAGATTGTTCTTTTCTTGCACCTCCGCTCACCGATTGCCTCCCACCCAATGAGTTTAGAATCCGCTACCGATGAAGTCATTAAGCAAAATTTAGAACAATTTCTAATTGTTTTGTCCGTTTCCCTGAGTGTGGCTACGGTTTCGAGGATTTTTAGCTGGTTTCGCCAAATTCCTTACACCCTATTGTTAGTGATAGTCGGTTTAGGTTTAGCTTTCATCGATATCCGTCTGGTGAACCTATCCCCCGAACTGATTCTAGAAATTTTTCTGCCCCCTTTGCTATTTGAAGCCGCTTGGAATACCCGCTGGCGAGATCTGAAGGATAATTGGATTCCCGTCAGTCTTTTCGCCATTGTCGGCGTAATTATCTCGATTTTCGGGGTTGGTTTTACCCTAGATGAATTGACCAATTTACCCCTATTTACGGCATTATTAGTGGGTGCGAGCCTTTCTTCTACGGATCCCGTCGCTGTTGTCGCTCTTTTTCGCGAATTGGGGGCCAGTAAAAAACTCACCGTGCTTTTGGAAGGGGAAAGCTTATTTAATGATGGGGTCGCTGTCGTCGCTTTTGCTCTTTTGGTGGAAATTCCCCTCGGTGCTAGTGGTCTATCCTTAGAGACAACCATTAGCCGGATTGCCGCTTTTATCGGTATCGGGGTGGCAGTGGGTTGTTTAGTGGGTTTTGGTATCTCCTATCTGACTCAACGTCTCGATTTACCCCTAGTGGAACAGTCTTTAACTCTTGTGTCCGCTTACGGTGCTTATTTATTAACCGAGGAGTTCGGGGGTTCGGGGGTAATCGGAGTGGTGACTACGGGGATTATTTTGGGTAATTTTGGCTCTAGAATCAGCATGAGTCCCCGTACTAGGCTATTAGTCACGGAATTCTGGGAGTTTCTCGCTTTTTTTGTTAATTCGATCGTTTTTCTCCTCATCGGCGATCAGATACGTCTCTCCAGTTTAGCCGATAATCTCAATTTAATTTTTATCACGATCGCCGCCGTGGTAGCGGCCCGTTTTCTGGCTACTTTTACCTTGGCAACTGTTAGTAATGCCTTGATGGAAACTAAAATTAATTGGCGGGAAAAAACGGTTTTATGGTGGGGAGGTTTGCGCGGTTCCGTTTCTATTGCCCTAGCTTTAAGTGTGCCAGTTATTTTTCCCAATCGTCAGGATATCATCGATATAGTTTTCGGAGTTGTTCTCTTTACCCTTTTGGTTCAGGGATTAACTATTCAAACTTTCCTATCGAGATTAGACCTGATCGGTGATCAACCAATTCGAGAAAACTATGCGGAACTTTTAGCCCGACGGGTAGCTTTAAAAAGGGTTTTAGACTATCTTTCTAAGTTAGATAAATCTCCCGATGTTGCCCCCGAATTTTTTAGTTATGAGCAGCATCTCGTCAAAGAAAAGTTAAAGACTGTAGAAGCGGAAATACAATCTCTCAATGATAGTTATCCCCAATTACAACTATTAACAATGGAACAACTTCGGGAAACCCTCCTAGATATCGAAGCTGATACCTACGCTGAATTTATTCGAGCCGGCCGTTTAACTAGCAATTTATCCCCCGTCCTCCAAGAAATTCTCGCTGAAAGTAAAATTAGTGAACAGTAGGACTATTTTGGGGTATATACCTGAACTTTTTATTGTTCTACACCCGTAAAATTCTGACATGGGTTGGGTACAGATTGATCAGAATCGGATCTCTCGACACATGGGAGAGGACGAGGGGGCGTTTGATCGCACACACTCCCCCCACAACTGTATCCTAAGCTACAATTTAATAAATCTTTATATTCTTCTCCCTAGCTTAGGGATTCATAGGGGAAGGAGTCTCAGGTATTTTCCCCTGTTTTACTGCTTCTCAGGCGACCTATCGCCTTCCGTGAGGGATTGTGGCGCGGTGTGTCAGATTCGGTCATAGGGTTCAAAATTTCGCTAACATTGTTAAGTAGCTGGTTATATACTTTAGACGTTCATAATCTGAGATTTATTAAACTTCTGAAATCGTAGAGTCAGCAAGGAATCCAGTTCTTTTTTATGTTTCAAATGGGCATCATTCAAACATTCATAAATGGCTGAAGAAAAGTCAGAAAAGTTT
>NZ_JADBVE010000263.1:0-3450 GCF_020245285.1 Microcystis sp. M31BS1 | reverse complement strand
CCTCGTCAGGAAATTCGTTCGAGCAAGAGTTGATCAATTAATTGTTTGGTTTCGTCAGAGACGGTTTTATTAGTGGGATTGATCACAAACGGTTGACCACATTCTTTACCTTGACGTTTGGGTTTTCCATTATGAATAGAATCATTCTTGATAGTATGGTGAGAACCACAACGCTTGACAGGGGAATAGAGGTGAACTAGGGGGGGGTATTTTGTTCGGTGCTAGACTGATATTTGAGTAAGCCAGACAGGAGCCAGAAAAAGATATTTATCAGAAAAGTCATGAGCAAGCTAGAGGTTTAAAGACTGATCGGGTTCCAATTATTTTTATTCATAAATATTTTACACAATTCATACCAGGGAAGCAAGAGGGCTACGGCACTACTACCAAATCATTACCAAAAACCTTGCATTATCCTTCTTATAGTATATAAACTGGTACAAAAAAAGAGGGCAACAAAGCCTGAAACGACCGACGACCGGCTACTGACGACCGACTCCTACCCCCACGAAAAACTTTTTGCCGCAAACCCTATTTATTTCAAAATGAGAATTGCTGGGAGCCGGATACGGCGAAAGTCGTAAGTCCGGTTTTGAAGCGGGGGGTGGGAAGGCGACTTCCTGCTCTACTGTAACGGGAGAAGGGGAGATGGGAGAATAAATAAAAATAGTCGACCGTCTCCTGTCGACCGTCTCCTGTCGACCGTCTCCTATCGACCGTCTCCTATCTCCTGAATTGAGCAAACCCTAATTACTATTGATGCGACTTAAAAAGGCTTGTAAGCGCTCGCTGTGGGGATTATTAAAGAAGGTGTCGGGATCACCTGCTTCTTCGATGACACCTTGATTAAAGAACAAAACCTTGTTAGAGACCTCCTTAGCGAACTGCATTTCGTGGGTGACGACTACCATAGTCATCCCCTCATCGGCCAATTGACGCATAACGTTTAACACTTCCCCGACTAATTCCGGATCCAAGGCCGAAGTGGGTTCATCAAATAAAATCACCTCTGGTTTCATGCAGAGACTGCGAGCGATCGCCACCCGTTGTTTTTGGCCTCCCGATAATTGGTCGGGATAAACATCGGCTTTTGGGGCCAAACCCACCTTTTCCAGATAATGAATTGCCGTATCCTTAGCCTCATTTTCCGAGTGGTGTAACACTTGCTTGGGGGCCAACATCAAGTTTTGTAAAACGGTGAGATGGGGAAAAAGATTGAAGTGTTGAAACACCATACTTACCCGGCTGCGTAAATTGCGGAGGACTGATTGATTTAACTTCGGGGAAGAGATGTCAATTCCCATCACCTCCAAGCGGCCACCGTTAATTGTTTCCAAACGATTGAGACAGCGTAAAAAGGTACTTTTGCCGCAGCCAGAGGGACCGATTACCGATACCACGTCCCCTTGATAAAGAGTGCCTGTAACTCCTTTAAGTACCTCTAAAGAGCCGTAACTTTTGCGTAAACCTTCACTAACAATCACAGGGGTGGTAGTGGTCATGATGTCCTCTCGTAAAAAATTTTACATTCTGTATAAAGGTATCGAGATTAGTTTCTGCTAGATTGTATCCTTGACGACATTTTATCAAGAGGAATAATCATAATACTCAAATAGTCTCTCTACATCTGTCTTAGGTGAGGAGTAAGACCAAATCCTTAACTTAATTGAGTAAAAAAATCAAGGAGAAACAATTAAAAAATGATTAAATTTTGGCGAGGGCGGGCGGTGCAGAGAGTCATCTTTGCCTTGTTAGGATTAGTCTTGGCGCTCGGATTAACTGTTATTCCCGCTTTTTCTCAGACTCCTCCTAATCCTTTTCGAGTCGCCACAGAAGCGACTTTTCCACCCTTTGAATTTCAACAAGGGGGACAATTAACCGGGTTTGATATCGATTTAATGCGGGCAATTGGCAAGGAAGCTGATCTCAACATTGACTTTAGAAATTTACCCTTTGATGGTATTATTCCGGCCCTACAAGCAAGAACAGTGGAAGCCGCTATTAGTGGCATGACAATCACCGCCGAACGCGCCCAAGCGATTTCTTTTTCTCGACCTTATTTTAGGGCTGGTTTAGCGATCGCTGTTCGGGAAGATAATAAGACGATTAGAAATTTTGAAGACTTAAAAGGCAAAAAAATTGCCGTCCAAATTGGCACTACGGGAGCCTTAGAAGCGACAAAAATACCGGGGGCAACAGTTAGTCAATTTGACTCGGCGGCTTTAGCTTTGCAGGAATTAATTAATGGTCGAGTTGAGGCGGTAGTTAACGATAAACCCGTGACTTTGTATGCAATTAAACAAGCGGGTTTACGGGGAGTAAAAGTAGTCGGAGAATTATTAACGGAGGAATTCTACGGGATTGCTTTACCCAAAAATTCCCCCTATCTCCAATTAATTAATGATGCTCTCGGTCGAGTTATAGAAAGTGGTCAGTACGATGTTATTTTTCGGGAATGGTTTGGAGAAAAACCGCCGGTCTTACCCTTAGTTGCCCCAGCTTTAAAGAATTTACAGGAATCGAGGTTTAACTGGGGAGAATTATTCTATAACCTGATTGTGAAAGGGGTTCCCTGGACAATTCTGTTAACGGTTCTGTCTTTTCTTTTCGGGTTAATCGGTGGAACTTTAGTGGCTATTGCCCTGATTTCTCCCTACAAATGGTTAAAAATAATTTGCCGCATATATGTGGATTTCTTTCGGGGAACACCGATGCTGGTGCAATTATTCTTGATCTATTTTGGTTTGCCCGGGTTGTTCCGAGAAATTGGCTTAAATATCGACTTAGATCGTTTACCGGCGGCCCTATTTGCCCTAAGTTTAAATGTGGCGGCCTATTTAGCTGAAATTATGCGCGGCGGTATTCAATCGATCGATAATGGTCAATGGGAAGCTTGTTCTAGTTTAGGAATGTCCCCAGTGCAAACCATGCGCGAGGTGATTTTTCCCCAAGCTTTTCGCCGGATGTTGCCACCCTTGGGGAATGAATTTATTACCCTAATTAAAGATACCAGTTTAGCGGCAGTAATCGGTTTTGAAGAATTATTCCGGCAAGGTCAATTAATGGTAGCCACTACCTATAAAGCTTTCGAGATTTATATCGCTGTTGCTTTAGTTTATTTGGTTTTAACTACCCTTTCCTCTGTGGTATTTAAGCGCTTAGAGATTTATATGGATCCCCTACATAAATCTAAACAGGAACAGAAAGCTTAGGGGCAACAGATGGGAACTGTTAACGGAGGCAGGAGGCAGGAGGCAGGAGGTAGGAGGCAGGAGGTAGTTAAGTAGGTAGGCGTTAAAAATTATCAGACACCCCCCTTATCAAGGGGGATCCCCCCGCCTATCGGCACCCCCCTTATCAAGGGGGATCCCCCCGCCTATCGGCACCCCCCTTATCAAGGGGGGCAGGGGGGATCGGCACCCCCCCTTATCAAGTAGGGCTGTTTCATTT
>NZ_JADBVE010000262.1:0-2570 GCF_020245285.1 Microcystis sp. M31BS1 | reverse complement strand
TGATAGAGATTGGTTGAAAAACTGTTTTAGATCATCTTTGAGAGCGATTAATTGAGGAATATTTTCCAGACTGCGATAAATAATATAATCAAATTGTGGGGCAATTTCTGAAATTAATTTAAGGGTTAAAGCTGTTTTTCCAATTCCACTTAACCCATAAATAGTAATTAATCTAGTTTTATTATCTAGCCATTCTTTTAAGGTTGATATTTCTAACTTACGTCCACAGTTATACCTTAATTCAGGAGCTTTTGTTAGGTTAATTATGGGGTATAGATGATCATTATCTGGAAAATTTGAAGACTTTTTTAAGTTGTTTTCTGAATAGGGGTTATTTTCTCTACAGATGTTTATATGGTTATTACTAATATTATTACCATGATGGTTAACAAAGTGATAAATAGTAGATGAAGCTTTATTTTCTAAAATAGAACGAACATTAGACTTTTTTATATCTTCTTGAAAAACATCTGATAACAGTTGCCATAACTTCCATGCTTCTTTTTTTATATGGTCATAACTGCGCTGATTATCTTTGGCAATTTCTTCGTAATCTTGATGTTCCCAAATACCCTGTAAGATGGATTCTTGCAACGAATCAAGATGTTTACCAGTTTTCTCTAATACCTGTTTATCTGTCCATTCTAAAAGGGTTTGAATATCCATATAAGTAAGTGATAGAACTTTTGTATTACTGTTTGGGATAAGGGAACAGATTTTAGTTTTCTCGTTTTTTTATCAGACTAATAATCATTTTACTTCCCTCTTGCAAGAGATCAATGTATTGCCTACGAACATTTTACCCCATAAAGTCGGGAAGGCCAAACTGTCATAGCAAATCCGCCTTAGACAGTAAAGCTTGTAGTCATATTACTCGTAGGGTGCGCTCTTCAATAGCGTAACGCACCAATTTAATGGTGGTGCGTTACGGCGAATTATTAATTTTGGTTTTTTGACTAAATTGATAGCCGCCTAACGCACCCTACACCCTGTCTGATTTGTTTCCGACTGTCACCTGTTCCTTAATCGGTTAATATTAATGCCAATGCTTGATTAATAATTTGATTTTTATCGATCATAGCTTCAATTTCTTCTGGTTGATATATACCTTCAAAAGCTTCTAATGCCGCTTGTCTTAAAGCCGAAGAATAAGCATCATCTAAGGTTTCTTTTAATTCTTCTGGTGTCAGATAATTTCCTCCAGTTTTACGTCGTTGATTAATGCGTTGAATCTGTTTAACAGAATTAGAAATAGAGGTTTCCCCTGAGCGGGTACTGCGTTTTTCTGCTTGCTGTTTAATCAGATGTAATAGGACAATAATACTAAAGCTAAAAATCTTATTGAGCTTATCATCCTTACTCATTTCTGTCATTTCCTCTACCAAAATCAAGGCATCGGGAACATTGCCAGCTAGTAATAGATTTTTTAACTCTAATAATTCTTCCATTTTTTACTTTTTTTTACTGATTAACCTCTTGATTTAGTAATTTGTCCTTTACATTAGATATTGTTAAAGTTGGAAAAACAAGCGAAAACTTTTGCCTGTTCTCTTGCCTTATTAACGAAAATTTAGCCTTGTTTCATGAGCCTTGCCCTCCTTTTTGTCACTAAATCCCACTTTATCCCACGAAAATTATTATATCAGAAAATCCAAAATGGCCACAAATTCCCACAGACAAAACCAAAGTGAACATCTAGATTGTAAGAATCACTTAGTTTTTTGGACTCTTATCAAGTTATGAACAAGATACTAGCCAATTGTATCAGCTTAGGGATCGGATTGGGTGCGATCGGGGTGGCTGTTCCAGTACAAGCCGCCCCTTTTTTTACGGGGTTAGGGGACTTACAGGGGGGGAGTTTCTCTAGCACCGCTAGAGGAGTATCAGCAGATGGGTCTGTTGTGGTTGGCCGAAGCAATAGTGCTAATGGTGGTGAGGCATTCCGTTGGACACAAGCAACGGGAATGGTGGGACTAGGGGACTTAGCGGGGGGTCTTGTCCAGAGCAATGCTTGGGGAGCATCAGCAAATGGGTCTGTTGTTGTCGGTAACAGCAGTAGTGTTAATACTGACATACAAAATAGAGAGGCATTCCGTTGGACACAAGGGGCGGGAATGGTGGGATTAGGAGACTTACCTGGGGGTATTTTCAGGAGCGACGCAAGGGGAGTATCAGGGGATGGGTCTGTTGTTGTTGGTCAAGGCGTTAGTGCTAATGGTCAGGTGGCATTCCGTTGGACTCAAGCAACGGGAATGGTGGGACTAGGGGATTTACCGGGGGGTAGTTTCAATGGCGCCGCATGGGGAGTATCAGGGGATGGGTCTGTTATTGTTGGTGACAGCAGTAGTGCTAATGGTGGTGAGGAGGCATTCCGTTGGACTCAAGCAACGGGAATGATAGGACTAGGAGATTTGTCTGGGGGTGTTTTTTCGGCGTTGCTGAATTAAGCTATGAATCAGTAAGGAATAGGCACTTCTTGAAACTTCAGATAATGAATTAATAAACGAATAGAGTATCCTAACATTTCTGTAGACTTAGAATAGCAGAGTGTTTTGCGATGCAATCGGGCT
>NZ_JADBVE010000261.1:0-3670 GCF_020245285.1 Microcystis sp. M31BS1 | reverse complement strand
TTGCGCTTTTCCTTCCGGGACTGCCGTGGTTAACTTTGTCCAAGCTGTCACCGTTCGATCGAGTAAAGGCAGATTAACCACATTATAGCCGCGACTGCGGGCCAACTCATCCAAATGCTCGATCGCACTGTCCACCTCTACTCCCATCACCCGTTCCCCTAGAAAAACACTATCGGGTTCCATCCCCTTTGAACTAGGCACGAGAGCAAGACTATATTCGCCTCTAACCCAGCTAAAAACGTCTTCAGGCAAATTTAAACCTAAAGGCGACTGGAAGCGGTTTAAGACCTGTGTTATTAATTCCTGTAGGGGACTATCTGCTTCTAACCCCTCCTCTACCTGAGTCCAAAACCGATTTAAATCCCGACTAGCGGCGACTAAAAGGCTATTTTCGCCGATAAAAGATAATGCTCCGACGGGACTAGATAAAATTGGTGCTTGGTTATCCTGTCCTAAGACTCCAATTAAGGCCGAACGCGCGCCCTTTTCAAATCCTATAGTAATCATAGCAATTACCGTCGGTTGGATTGACCCAAGGAAACCCCACAAAAAGCCATGAGAAGCGATCGCTCATTCAGACAGATTTAGGTGTTGGCTGTTGGGTTTCCCTTTCCCCTAAAATTGAGAGGTTTTCTTTAACCCATTGATTCGCTCAACCCCACCGACGGACTCAACCCAAGAAAAAGGACTAGACCGCGCCTAATAGCCGTAGGAGTTCCATAATCTTTTCATATAACGCCGCGTTTCTTTGCTGGCGGGACAGTTCGGCGGCTTGTCGGAAATCTCTGATCGCTTTTTCCCTTTCTAGTCGAAAGTAGTAAAGAAGCCCCCGATTGTAGTAAGCCGTTGCGTTTCGGGGATTAATGTTGAGTGCCTGATTGAAATCGGACAGGGCGAGGTCGGATTTCCCCTGTTGTCGGTAAAGAACCCCGCGATTGTTGTAAGCCCCGGCGAATCGGGGATTAATGTTGAGCGCCTGATTGAAATCGGACAGGGCGAGGTCGGGTTTCCCCTGTTCGTAGTAAAGAAACCCGCGATTGTTGTAAGCCAGGGCGTATCGGGGATTAATGTTGAGCGCCTGATTGTAATCGGACAGGGCGAGGTCCGGTTTCCCCTGATCGTCGTAAAGAGACCCGCGATTGTTGTAAGCCTCGGCGTATCGGGGATTAATGTTGATCGCCTGATTGAAATCGGACAGGGCGAGGTCGGCTTTTCCCTGTTCGTAGTAAAGACCCCCGCGATTGTTGTAAGCATCGGCGTTTCGGGGATTAATGTTGAGCGCCTGATTGTAATCGGACAGGGCGCGGTCGGGTTTTCCCTGTTCACCGTAAAGAAGCCCCCGATTGCTGTAAGCTTCGGCGAAGCGGGGATTAATGTTGATCGCCTGATTGTAATCGGACAGGGCGCGGTCGGGTTTCCCCTGATCGTAGTAAAGAAGCCCGCGACCGTTGTAAGCTTCGGCCAATCGGGGATTAATGTTGAGCGCTTTGTTGAATTCAGCGAGGGCGAGGTCTGGTTTCCCCTGTCCGGCGTAAAGAAGCCCGCGATTGCTGTAAGCCAGAGCTAATCGGGGATTAATGTTGAGCGCCTGATTGTAATCGGACAGGGCGAGGTCTGGTTTCCCCTGTCCGAGGTAAAGAAACCCGCGATTGTTGTAAGCTTCGGCCAATCGGGGATTAATGTTGATCGCTTTGTTGTAATCGGACAGGGCGAGGTCGGGTTTCTCCTGTTGTTCGTAAAGAAACCCGCGATTGAGGTAAGCCTCGGCGTATCGGGGATCAATGTTGATCGCTTTGGTAAATTCAGCGAGGGCGAGATCGTATTTTTTCTGTTGGATGTAGCCAACTCCCCGGTTATAGTGGCCGATCGCGTCTTGATTGTTCCCTTGAGCGATCCGGGTTTCGGCTGGTTGTCGGCTCTCTAGCGCCATGACGGGGCGAACAGTCGGGAGGGTGGAAAGGCTGATTAGGCTGACGGTGGTAAGAAGGGCAAAGGATTTCATGGCTAGTTCCTCGGTGGGGATGGTTTTAAATTCTACTTAGGGTTGGCTGAATATCGGTGTAAATCCTGCTAAAAAAGGTTTTTGGGCTAAAAAAGCCTAAAAATATTATCCAACAAGGTTTTTAGATTTATTCAGCAAGCCCTACTTAATTCATAGGCTGCTTTTTTGGGAATATACAGAATAGGCTTTTTTTGTCTAAAAAGCACTAGGCTACTACTATCTAAAGTAATTAGAAAGTAGTAAGAGCGATCGCTTTTTTTAAAATCCTACAGTAATCATAGCAATTATTGTCGGTCAAACTTATCTTTTCTCTTGGTGTAAATCGTCAATTAATTACCTTACTCCTCTTCTCTACTCATTAAAGTAGCGACTAAGAAATTCTTGGGGAGTAATGATTGTAATTCTTTGATTTTTAGCTAATTTAAGGATTTTACCCGGAACTCCTCCCCACAACAATCCTGAAATCCAAACATTGACATCTACAACAACTTTCATGAGTTGGCGCGTCTAATTTGGCGAGCTTCTTTAATCATCTGGCTAATCTCAGCTAGAGTCGGTTGATTGGGGTCTGGTTCCATTGCTTCTAGTCGCTCAAAGAATTGCTCTAGATTGACTTTATCTTGATGAACTTTTTTGAGAATGATGGAGTCTTCCGTCAGGGAAATCATGTATTTATCTCCTGGGTTGAGGCGGGTTTGAACTTCAGGAGGAAGTTCGAGGTTTCCTTCTCGATTGATTTGTATGAGTAGCTCTTTGGTCATCGGCTTCAAAATAAACTTTATTAACTTTAGCTGTTAAACAGACTTTATAAATAATCTGATCAAGTTAATTATATATTTTTTAGCGAATTTTTCAAGCTAGGGCTTGCTACCTTGGAATCTAATCTGGGAATTGATGACCCTCAGCGATTCGCATCTGGAGAGATAATGTTTCTCCCTCTACATTTATACTACCCCAAGAGAGTCCTTCCACAGAATCAATACCACTGGCTACTTGATAACGGATCCAGAACGGTTATTAGCGACGCTTGAGGGAAACCCAACCACACCAATGTCGTTAAGAATGTTGGGTTTCGCTCAAACCATTGAATCGAGCAGTTTTCTCCTAATTATTAAATCGCTCAACCCAACCTACAAGCTACAAGCTTCTATCTGATAACTGATAACTGATAACTGATTAAGACTTCACTCCCAAGTTAAAGAAAATCGTTCCCCGACGCACAGAATTTTCGCTACCTTGGCTGCTAATAGTAAGAGAACGCAGATTATTAAATAAAGGCTTAATCGATAATTCTAACACCCGCACGATCGGGAATTTTGCCTCGATTACTGGTTGCAATTGTCGCCAATCGATGTAAAAATAACCATCATTTTCTGCGGGTAAAGCAGTAATTGCCTGTCGAAACTTACCACTACCTAAAATGGGTTTTTTCTGTGCAGATAAAGCTAAACCCATCGCTTCCACAGAACTGGCGATAATTTCATAATTATCGACTCTAGTATGCACTCCCGTCACGAGCGTCTCTAGTTGCGCTTTTCCTTCCGGGACTGCCGTGGTTAACTTTGTCCAAGCTGTCACCGTTCGATCGAGTAAAGGCAGATTAACCACATTATAGCCGCGACTGCGGGCCAACTCATCCAAATGCTCGATCGCACTGTCCACCTCTAC
>NZ_JADBVE010000260.1:0-18757 GCF_020245285.1 Microcystis sp. M31BS1 | reverse complement strand
GTAGATAATTGTTACAAAGTGTATTGACCTTGAGTCCCCTTGCCTAGTTTGGTATCGATGTGATACTAAACGTCGGGACATATAAACAGTTATAAGGTTGGTCAGGGTTGACCTATTAGATTCAGTCAGGGGACTGAAGACTTTACTAGGCGGTTATTTCAGGTATTTCAACCTTATTTCATTCCTAAACGTTTCGCACCATCTTTCCTCTTCTGATCTGACAACGCCGATTATTTTTTCCCTTGCAGTAAACCAAAACGAATTAAACCCGACTCGTAACCGCGCCGCATTAACCCTAAAGATAAGGCCCCTTGGATAGTAGTATAACCGCTTGCTAACAAACCTGCGATCGCATCTGTGGTTAGGGCCGAATCAATCACCACATCCCAAAAAGCAGCCACCGATAGGGACCAATCATCGGTTTTTAGGTCTTGAAAGCCAACTTCACGGGCAATATCGGCGTATTCTGGCAAAGAAATCACATATGGCAGACAATAAACCTGATAAATCTCGTTTAATAGTTTAATCTCTCCTTCCGTTAAATTACCGGCCAGGGAAGTGGTGGGACGATGACACCAAGTAGCCATCAAAAAAGTCCCCCCGGGCTGCAAAACCCGATAACATTCCCGCAGAAATTGCCTTTTATCGGGCATATGTTCGCCACTTTCCAAAGACCAGACCAGATCAAAATTATTCTCAGGAAAGGGGGTTTTTAGGGCATCAGCTACACAAAAACTGACTTTTTCTTCTAAATTGAACTCTTGCGCTCTTTGGCTGGCTCTAGCGGCTTGTACCGGGGATAGAGTAATCCCCACCGCTTGGCTGTGAAATTTTTCGGCCAGATAAAGACTACTGCCACCAATGCCACAACCGACATCGAGAATCTGATTAGCACTGGTGACATTTCCCCAAGTTAATAATTCTTCTATTAAATCAATTTGTGCCTGACGGCGATCGAGTTTAATCTTGCCACCGCGACCGTAGTAACCATGGTGCATATGTTCGCCCCAAATCCTTTCCCACAGTCCACTAGAGGAGTCATAAAAATCGGCTATTCGTTGATCAAGTTCCATGGTGATTTCCTAGTTAAGAGAGGCACTCTTGCCAGAGATTAGCCAGATATGTTATACCAAATCCTGTTGAAAAAGTACGGGAAAGTCGGAAGTGGCAAGTGGGTTTTCAAAGTTCGATGTGTTTTACTTTATCTTAATATCATTCGATCTGTTTTACTTTATCTTAATATCATAGGTTCCGATTTTTGCAAGAGGTCTTATGATTAAGGCAGGATTAAAACTACTGGCTGTTTTGATTTTTAGTATTTTTATCTTCCATGGAGCGGTCTTAGGCGAGGAAGCACCCAAGCTATCTGGTTATCAGGCAGATTTAAGCCAAACATCTGTTTCTGGTCTTTCATCAGGGGCCTTCATGACGGCTCAATTCCATGTGGCCTACTCAGATAGGCTGGTGGGAGCAGGTATAATTGCTGGCGGTCCTTTTTTTTGTGTAGGTTCTTACGAGACGGATCCAGAGCAATTTTTCGAGCAAGCGACATCAACTTGCATGAATCCTCTGACTGAGGCAGTAGGACCGGATGGGAAAAGATTATTTAAAAAAGCTCAAGAACTGGCCAAGGCTAACAAAATTGCCGATCTCAACAATTTAAAAGATGATCGAGTCTATCTATTCAGTGGTTCAAGTGATCGCGTAGTTACAACTGTCGTCGTTGACAAAGTAGAAGATTTTTATCAAGCTGCCGGCTTGCCCTCAGAGAATATTAAATACGACAAGAATATCAATGCCGGTCATGCCATAATTGTCGAGGAGTCTAGGGTGTCATGTTCAGATACTAAGTCACCCTTTATAAACGACTGCGATTTCATGCAATCCCATCGGATTTTAGGGCATATTTATGGCAAGTTGAATCCAGCAGTTGATTCTAATAGATTAAGTGGCCAGATTATTCGGTTTGACCAGAGTGAGTTTATTGAGGGTAAAAAGACGAGTATGAGTCGGGAGGCTTATGTTTATGTGCCTGAAGCCTGTAAAAAAGAAAGCTGCAAAGTTCATGTAGCTATTCATGGTTGCAAACAGGGGGCAACGGAAATTGATGATACTTACTACACTAAAACCGGTTACAATGAAATAGCTGATACCAACAGGATAATTGTCTTATATCCCCAGGTTGAACCGTCAGCATTAATCCCTTACAATCCCCAGGGATGCTGGGATTTTTGGGGATATTCCAGTGCAGATCCAGATAATCCTGTCTTTTATACTAGAGAGTCTCCCCAGATGAGGGCAATTGTCGCTATGTTGGAACGGTTAGCCCAACCGCGCCCTCAATAATTTAATCTTTTTGCTGGCACAGACAGAGAAATACATTAAGCAGTTTACGAGGAAACTACCATGCAAAACGAGCTAGTTAAACAGTGGATTGACTCGAACAAGTTGGCAATAGAGTCCTTCAAGAATATTACGGCCACTAATGTGAACGCGATCGATGCCATGTTAACAAGTTTTGTTAACCCCAGTGCTTTCGCTGAACTAAGCAAGGGTTATCTAAGCTTGACCAAAGAATTGGGGGAAGTTTATACTGATAGTATTAATGAACTATTTCAAAGCCAACTGAAGCTGGTGAATTTACAGGCAACCTCTGAGTCTTTTAAGGACTTGGGTGAAATTTATGTCAGTTCGATGACCAGTCTTGGACTAAAGCAAGCAGAATTGATGCGCCTGTATCTAGAAACTACAGCCAAGTATCTAGAGATATTAAAGAGCGCTCAAAAAGTAGATGATCTATTCAATGTCCAAACCAGTATTTTTAGCGAACTTCAAGAAAAGTTGAAGGGGAATATGCTCGAAACAATGGGAGTTCTTAACTCTATCAATACTGCTCTGGACAATTGGACTCAAAAAAGCCTTGACGCATTCGCATCTGATCAGAGTTAAAAAAACTTGATCTTGCGGGTTATGTCTTTGGCCAAGTTCCCGGGTTGCTGCCCCAAACATATCCCCAACGGCGGGCAAGTGCCAGCGCCGCTGCCTTGGCCGTCGGGGTATCGAGGAAGACTGGCGCAGCAGGAGCATCAGCTAACAGGGCAGCAGCTTGTTATCGCCCTTCCAGAAGTCCGGGAAGAGCGATAACCCGAAACTCTCGGCAACGGGACAAAACCCTTGAAAGTCTATCAATGGCTAGGTGGGGTGAAGACAATCAAACCCGACAGCAACCCCGAAAATCGTGTCAGAATAGATCAGTGTAGTCACTGATGATCTTTGAGAAAAATATTTATATGTTAAGACGGGACAGCTACGATTTAATCATTGTCGGGGGCGGTATAGTCGGGACCACCCTAGCGGTGGCCTTAAAAAATACAGGATTAAATATCGCTATGATCGAGGAACGTCCCCTAGAGGTGGCCGCCTCCCGTCGTCAAGCTTATGCCCTCTCGCTGATGTCCAGCCGGATTTTTACAGGCTTGGGTATCTGGGATAAAATCTCGCCCAGTATCGGTAAATTTAGTCATATTCGCCTTTCTGATGCCGATTACCCGATTTTTGTCCCCTTCGTTGTCGATGAGCTAAAAACCGATTATTTGGGCTATGTGGGCGAACATCAAGTGATTTTAACCGCCCTGCACAAGGCCAGCCAAGATTGCGATCGCATTGAGTGGTTATCCCCTGCTAAAGTGTTAGAAGTGGAGTACGGAGCAGAAACAGCCACTGTCACCCTGGAAGAAGCTGGTCAAACCCGAAAAATCACCACAAAATTAGTTATCGGGGCCGATGGAGCCAAATCCGCTATCCGGCAAGGGGCGCAAATTAAAACCAAAGGTTGGAAATATTGGCAATCCTGTGTCGCTTTCACCATTAAACATCAACTCGATCGCAACGATACCGCCTTTGAAAGATTTTGGCCCACCGGTCCGATGGGCATTTTACCGCTCCAGGGTAATCGCTGTCAGATCGTTTGGACAAATCCCCATGGGGAAGCGAAAAAACTGCAAGAAATGCCCGAAGCGGAATTTATCAAGAAATTAGAAGCATATACGGGGGGATTACTGGGAAAACTCGAATTAGTTAGCCCCCGCGCTCTCTTTCCCGTACAGTTAATGCAGAGTGATACTTATGTTAAACCCCGACTGGCTTTAATTGGTGATGCCGCTCACTGTTGTCATCCCGTCGGTGGTCAAGGTTTAAATTTAGGCATTCGCGACGCGGCCGCTTTAGCGCAGGTATTAAAGGAAGCAGTAGAAAAGCAAGAAGATATAGGAGCGCTTTCTACCCTAAAATCCTACGAAAAATGGCGTAGATCGGAGAATTTAGCGATTTTAGGCTTCACGGATTTTCTTGATCGCCTGTTCTCCAATAACTGGCCGCCCATCGTTGTCATCCGTCGTCTCGGATTGGCAATTATGCGCGGTTTCCCCCCGTTGAAATTGTTTGCCCTGCAATTAATGACGGGACTAAAAGGACGTATTCCCCAATTAGCTAGATAGCCGGCCACTAATTCCGGGGATGGGGGAGAAAGGAAGAAAAAAAAAGCTTGCAAAATGCGGCGATTATCGCTATGATGGTTAAGGTTCAATATCGGGGCGTAGCGCAGCTTGGTAGCGCACTACTTTGGGGTAGTAGGGGTCGTGGGTTCGAATCCCGCCGCTCCGATTGCAGGAAAACAGAGAGTTAGGTAGGGATGCACCTAATCCCTACTTTGTCCTGTTTACTCGGAATTCTCTTAATTTATCAGCGTTCCTGATCAAGTTAGTTCACCATTAAGATCACTGCTCTAGTCGAAAATGTCTCATCAAATATCAGCTTACGGTTCCTGGAAATCGCCGATTACCTCCGATCTAATTGTGGCAGCATCGATTAGTCTTGGCGGTGTAACTCTAGACGGAGAAGATATTTATTGGTTAGAAGGCAGACCACAGGAAAAGGGGCGAAATGTTTTAGTTAAATTAAACCCCGACGGCACAACCACAGAAATCACCCCAGCACCTTTTAATGTGCGAACTCGTGTCCATGAATACGGGGGAGGTTCCTATCTAATTGTTGCCGGAATTATCTATTTTTGTAATTTTGCTGACCAAAGAATTTATCGCCAAACTGCTGATAGTTTACCCCAACCTCTGACCCCAGAAAATTCCTGTCGTTATGCGGATTTAATTCTCGATGAATTTCGCAATCGTTTAATCTGTGTTTGTGAAGATCATAGCCAAAAAGATCGAGAACCAGTTAATAGTATTGTCAGCATCGATGTGGATACAGGAAACATAGAAACTTTAGTATCAGGCGATGATTTTTATACCTCTCCTCGCTTAAGTGCCGACGGTTCTCGATTAGCTTGGATTAGTTGGAATCATCCTAATATGCCTTGGGATAGTTCTTTTCTCTGGGTGGCCGATATTAATCATCTTTATTTGAGTAATATTCGGGTCATTGCTGGTGGTGAAAATGAGTCGGTGTGTGAACCGCGCTGGTCCGCCGATGAACAGTTATATTTTACCAGTGATCGCAATAATTTCTGGAACTTTTATTGCTTTAAACACGATGAACAAATCGAACCAGTTATCGAACTGATCGAGGCTGAATTTGCCTACCCTCATTGGGTTTTTGGTTTATCTAACTACGGCTTTGCTGGGAAATCCCAGATTATTTGTAGCTATACAAAAGATGGTCGTTGGTATTTAGGAAGTATCGATACTGTTAATCGAGAATTCCAAGAAATTATCACTGCTGATACTAACATTTCTTCCCTACAAGTTAGCGATAACAAAATAGTTTTTATTGGCGGTTCTTTCAGGGAAGTAACGGCGGTTGTCTCAATGGATTTAGCCACAGGAACGAGAGAAATTCTCAAATCTTCCAGTAATTTAACTATTTCTAGCGATTATTTCTCGATTCCGGAAATGCTCGCTTTTCCCACCAGTAAGGGACTAACGGCCTATGCTTGGTATTATCCCCCCAAAAACCCCGATTATACCGCCCCCAATGGCGAATTACCGCCCCTTTTAGTCAAAAGTCACGGTGGACCGACGGCTGCGGCGACCTCTAGTTTAAGTCTGCGGGTGCAATACTGGACCAGTCGCGGTTTTGGCTATCTAGATGTCAATTATGGCGGTAGTACGGGTTATGGTCGTCAATATCGTCAGCGTTTGCTGGGAAATTGGGGAATTGTCGATGTGGAAGACTGCATCAACGGGGCAAAATATTTGGTTAATCAGGGATTAGTCGATGGGGAAAGATTGGCAATTTCCGGAGGCAGCGCCGGTGGTTATACAACTTTAGCGGCCTTAACTTTTCATGATACTTTTAAAGCAGGAGCTAGTTATTACGGAGTTAGTGATTTAGAGGTTTTAGCCACCGATACCCATAAATTCGAGTCGAGATATTTAGATAAATTGGTGGGACTTTATCCTCAAGAAAAGGAAATTTACTATCAGCGTTCGCCTATTCATTTTACCGCTCAGTTATCCTGTCCGGTGATCTTTTTCCAAGGTTTAGAAGACCGAGTGGTTCCACCCAATCAAGCGGAAATGATGGTAGAAGCTTTAAAAGCGAAAGGTTTACCCGTTGCTTACCTTCCCTTTGCGGGAGAACAACACGGATTTCGTCAAGCTGAATCGATAAAACGAGCATTAGATGCAGAATTTTATTTCTATTCCCGTCTCTTTGGTTTTACTCCTGCTGATAATTTAGAACCCGTAGAAATTAAGTAATCATGCCAAATTAATTTCCTAGGTTCGAGGGGTGCTGAGGCCAATTCAAGTCTGAATTGCATCACTGTCTGAGGTGAATTACCATTGTTGCACAAGTAATACTAAATTCGTTGAGCATAGGCTACTTATGAAGACAGGCAACAGGCAAAAGGCAAAACCCCCCCAACCCCCCTGTCCCCACGAAAAACTTTTTGCCGCAAACCCTAACTACTTCTATTAAGCTCGCTTATTAAGCTGATGTGGAGATGCTTAAAAGGCGCATCTCGCTTTTCCAAATAAGTTTTTGGACAATTCACAGTAAATATCTACAGATTTGACCGTTGGGCGGGTCTAGGCTTAACCATAGTCTCTGTCTCGGTTTCAGGCTTTTCTTCTCATTTTAACTCTCTTAGATTGATGAAAGAGAGATAAGTTGTGTTGAGAAATGTGTAGAGTTGCGGCCGACCCTTGACTGGAACCTAAGCTCTCGTGATAACTTGTATAGGAGTTATCGACAAGACACCATCAGCTAGACAGACCTTTCCAGTTTCTCTATGTTTCATCCTAACCAATCGGAAACCCGTGAAGATATCCGCGAGTATGTAGCTCAACTACAGCTTCACATGGCTTTACAAGCTCGTAATCTCGTGCCTAGTCTGACTAATACTAGCGATAGTCGCGAGAAACTGCTGCAGGATACCCAAGCAACCATCGAAAAAATCGTTTCCCGTCATTTCTAGTTGACCGATTTTACGCAAGTAATCTCTTTGAACCAAGAATCCCCGTCGCTTTAGTGCGGGGATTGTCAACGCCCTAGGATTAAGGGGGGATCAAGGTAGGGTTGATTCATGAATCAACCCTACTATGAATCAACCCCCCGACGTCGGGGGGGTTGCCTTTTGCCTCTCCTCATAACTAGCCTTTACTCAAGGGATTTAGTATAATATCATCGGTAATGGTAACGATAATTCTTTGCAGCTTCGCACCTTGAAACTCGTAAGGAATCTCGTGTTTATATTGAGTTAGGAAGTTAGGAGTATGATTTGATAAAGTTCTTATAATATCGACATTTTGTTCGATGTTATTAATATACAGTTTCATATTATCTATTGTGCTGTCACCCAACTTTTCATCGGAAGGGGCGATTATCTTTGGTTTGGCAAATTCAACTTTGAGTGTCACCTCGCTACTAAGACGAGGAAGATCACAGGTGATCCTCTGTTGTTGTCCTAACCAGTTATAGACATAACATAGTTTTCCCTGATAGATGTAGAAACTATGTCCACCAAAATATCCACCCTGCGCCATCAGAACACCTTGTAAGTCCCCTTTAGCTTTGGAGAAATCAATAGTTGCTTCGATGGCATAGAAACGAGTGCTAATATTAGGGGCAACAGCTTCGGAAATTTCTGATCCCCCTGGATGATAGGTATAGCTAAATGTGGTATATTGTGGGTGATCAGAAAATGCTGGGGGACGTAATTGCGGAATTTCTCCACCCAATACCGCAGACCCAGAGCAATCTTCAAGTGGCATATATTGTTTAGCCATCGAAATCTCCTTAGTAATTGATAACGGAAAAAACTGAGAGATTTAGCGGCTCTTCTCGACTTGGTGTGATAATCAGTGCTTATCATTCGTAGGAGTCTTGCTAGGCAATGCTTTGAAGACTATATTTCTGGAAAATTATCCCTATTCTTCTTACTCCCACACAGGAACGAGAAGAGCCGATTTAGCTGGAATTACACTGATGGACAAAATTAACAAACCAACTCTGCTTTAACTCATACTACTCAGTCCTCTATGCTAAGATGATCCGAAAAACGCAAGTTTTTAAATTGATGGGCAAAAAAAGTTTAATTTTACTCAATAACTAAGGAGTTATATATAGGTGTTTATTTTTGACAATAAAACCAATATTTTAATTAATTCTCAGGAATTAACCTTTAAAAGTGAATATTTTTGTGACTTTTCTCTCTATTTTCAGAATCGAGAATTTCTCAACGCAGATGCTTTACAACTCAGTGGTGATCATTTTGAAGGGTATCTTTCAAGGATCATCATCGATGAAGTGATGTTAGAATTATCGCAACGTAATTGTTTAACGAATGTTGCGGGAGTAACCCATTCTAAAATGTGGGTTTTTGCGATTCCTGTTCAGGTGAATTCTGTCTTCTTCCAAAATTTGTATCCATTAGAAAATAACTATCTTGGGATTATCCCCCCTAAATCAGAAATTTCCGTTTTTCAACATCCTTTTTCTAATCGTTTTCAGCTTTACGTTCATGATAATTATCTGCAACAATTGTGCCAAAGTTTAGAGTTACCAGAAGCGAAAAAGTTATTAAATTCTTCCGCTTCTTCTATTGTGATTTGCCCATCGGAAAAAATTCGTTATCTCCAACAATCTTGTCATCAACTTTATCAAATGCTATTTAATTTAGATTGTCAACAAATATCTGGGCAAAGAAAAGCATTAAGATTGAATTTTATCAGGCAAAAATTAAAAGAAGAAATTGTCAAATATTTTCTTTTGACTTTAGCAGCAACCAAAGATATTAAAATCCCTAAAAACACTATCAGACGCAGCTCTATTCTCAAAAAAGCAGAAGAAATGATGAGAAAAAATCTGCGTTCTGATCTTACTATTCCAGCGATTTGTCAAGACTTAGAAGTAAGTCAACGCACCTTAGAATATATATTTAAAGACTTCTATCAAATGTCTCCTTACAATTATTTTAAATTGCTTCGTCTTAATGCTCTACATCAATCTCTTAACCAAAATAATCAGACAAAATTAATTTATGAAATTGCTGAAGAATTAGGTTTTTTTCACCGAGGATATCTAGCCTCTGATTATAAAAAACTGTTTGGTTACTTTCCCTCTGAAACCTAAAGAAATAGTAGGGGTAGGAATGAAAATTATTTTTAGATTTATCCGCCTTATTTTACGATTTTTTACTTCCTCTTTCTTGAATGATCAGCTACTCTTAATAATTAAGCTTCTTGCTTAAGTTGACACCAATGAAAGCTTCCGTCCATAATGTGACGTGGTGAACATTTTTCACCCAAAGACTCAGAGAGCCATCTTTTCTTGATTAGGTAAAAATTTCCCGACTGTCTCCTCAATTCTAGTCTCAACTTTACCATCGCTCTTGGGAATCTTATCTTTAGAATGACTGCCTAGCTAAACGGCTGCGGCTCTCTTCGGTTTGGTGGGTAAAATGTATTCTAAGATACAGTTCTGCTGGCGAGGGAGTGGAAGGAACCACTCCAGACACAGAACACACAAAGATTGATCTCTTCTATAGTAAGTTAAACTGATCACACAGAACCTAGAAGAGCCACGGCTGCTCATTTATTGACTTAAATCTATAATATGCCAGCAATTTTTTTTATGATTAACCACTTGACAAAGTGGCCACAGCAGTGGCATTAATTTAAGATAGGAAGTTTTCGGGAGTCAGTCGTCGGTCGTTCATACCAAATTAGCCTACACTTCATCTTGATAAGAAAGGCTAGATTTTTTGCAGCTTCTTAGGGAAATTATGACCACTAATCCTCTTAACTCGCTCATTTTAGAGCAGATTAGTCATATCTGTGAGCAATACTCGATCGAAAGTCGTATTCTCGAAGATTTTGCCGATTTTGTCATCAAAAACCACCGTAAAAAGTCTCCCAAACCATCGTTAACTAAATCAAAAACTACAGCCACCACCACCACAAGCTCAAAAGTTAAACCTTTAACTCTAACGCAACTTAAACAGGCAGTTTATGCCTATTTTGAGGTTAACAATACCACAGAACTAAAAAAATCGAGTATGTTTCAAATGGCTACTAGAGCCTTTGATAACATCAATTTATCTCAGCGAGAAAGTTGGGAGGTTATCTACAGGAAATATATCGGTATTCTTCCCGAAGAAGATTACGAACAGGGGAAAGATTGTATCAACGGTATCAATATTTTTAAATATTTTCGTCCCTATCGTGTTTTCGATCTTGATCCAAACACTGCCAGCAAGGAAGACATTAAAAATGCTTATTATCGTCTTTCTAAGATCTATCATCCCGATAACCAAGAAACAGGAAATTCTCACATCTTTGATCGTTTGACTGTGATGTATAAATCTATCACCACGGAGATAAAATAATCATGCCTCAGAAAGCAAATACCTTCCTGATCCGGGATACCGAATTAGCTCAATGGTTTTCTATTACTCTTGAAAAACTAGAAAAAATTGTTGATATTTTTGATGCTGATCCTAATGATGATTGGGATTTAGTTGAAGGTGTCGATTATCAATTTGTCAACAAAAAAGATAAAGTTAGAGTGTTTTCTTTTGAAGGTGCTTTAAAAATTGCTTCCTATATCGAGAAGAATGAAAAGCGAGGAATTATATACAGATTTAGAGAATTTTTTACTAAGCACGATCAAAAAATTCGTCGCTCCTTAGCACGAAAATTAATTTTTGCTGAACTCACTGACTCCGGCGAAATTCAAGTTTATAAAGGACGGCCTATGATTCATAAACAGAGTTTGCGGCGAATTTTAAAAACTAATGGAACCAAGCTAAATAAAACCGTGAATCATCTTCAGCAAAGAACTGATAAACCTCTAGAATTAGGAGTAGATTTTTACGAAGATGAAAAAAGAGAGTTTTGGTTCTCTGAAAGTGGAATAGTGATGATTTCTAAATCCATGAGTGAAACTTTGACGAATAAATCGCGCCAAGAAATGTGTAAAATGATTGCAATGGAGTTTCCTCTTGCCTTTAAAGAAATTCAGGAACATCTGGATGACGATACCAAACAAAAAATCGAGATTGAAAAGGCTAAAAAACGAGCTAAAACTAGAGATAAAAACACTTGTCAGGTGACAGGGCAAAAACCGGATAGAAATAATAAATTTAATCTCGCTGTCCATCATCTTTACTCTGTCCAAAAATATCCCCATCTAGCGACATTAGATCTGAATTTGGTGACTATTAAAGAAGAAATTCACCAAGAATTCCACGGTAATTTAGGGGGATTTAATCAACCTTGTACCATCGAGGATTTTATCGAATTCTTGCACGTTTACTATCCCGAACATCATGGTAATTTAGCCTTAAAACTTCAGAAAACTAAGAAAAAACTGGAAAAATTAGCTAAATAATCATTCAATTTGGGGGTGTGAATAGCTCCAAAGTGATTATCGATTTTTTTAGGGAAAGAACGACCACATCTCATCATGAGCGATAATTAATTTATCGAAAGTTTGGGTTAAAACTCCTATCTGACGAGGAACAGCTGCATCTAAATCAATTGCAACTATTGTCAACTCCGCCCATAGTATATATGATAGTTGAACTCTAATTTAGGATCTAGCTGGGTCTAGAGAGGATAATATGGATAAGATCAAGGTAGGATTGTTGTTTGGTGGTCGATCGGGAGAACACGAGGTATCTATCAATTCGGCTCGATCGATCCTGCAAGCTTTTAATTACCCCGAAAATCTTGACAAATACGCCGTTATCCCCTTCTATATCGATAAAAATGGCTGTTGGCATTCGGTAGCAACTGCTAGACAAATTTTAACCTCTGGGCAACCCCTAGCTATTGAGAGTGATATAAAAGTCAATATCTGGCAATTTCCCCCGGAAGTGAGCGAAATTGAAGTTTGGTTTCCAATTCTCCACGGACCGAATGGGGAAGATGGCACTTTACAAGGATTACTCACTCTCATGCGGGTTGCTTTTGTGGGTAGTGGGGTCCTGGGTTCATGCTTGGGAATGGATAAAATTGCCATGAAAACTGCTTTTGCAGCCGCTGGATTACCCCAAGTTAAGTATAAGGCCATAACCCGCTCGCAAGTGTGGTCAAATCCCTGTATTTTTCCCCAGTTGTGCGATCAAATCGCCGAGGAAATAGGTTATCCTTGTTTTATTAAACCGGCTAATTTAGGTTCTTCGGTGGGTATTAGTAAAGCACGCAACCGGCAAGAATTAGAGGCTGCTTTAGATAGTGCCGCTAGTTATGATCGACGGATTATTGTTGAAGCAGGAGTAACCGCAAGGGAGATCGAATGTGCGGTTTTAGGTAATGATAATCCCCAAGCTTCCTCGGTGGGAGAAATTACTTTTGATAGTGATTTTTATGACTATGAAACTAAATATACTGACGGGCGATCGAGTATGGTGATTCCCGCTAATATTCCTGATAAAATTGCTAATCAAGTGCGAGAAATGGCTGTAGAAGCATTTAAAGCTGTGGATGCTGCGGGATTGTCGCGGGTGGATTTTTTCTATGTGGAGAAGACTGGGGAAGTGTTGATCAATGAAATTAATACTCTGCCGGGGTTTACTAATTTTAGTATGTATCCCCAACTCTGGAAAGCCACTGGTTTAGAGTTTGATCAATTGGTCGATAAGTTGGTACAATTAGCTTTAGAAAGACAGGAAAAATAAGGTTAAATTACCAACATTTCTAGGATAGGAATTACCTAAACTAGAGATATTGATCAATCAGATAGTTTCAGGATCAATGCCCAATTCTCGTAATTTTTGGGCTAATTTTTCCTTCTCCAAGATAGCTTGTTCTTTTTCGAGGATAGCCTGTTCCTTCGCTTGTCGTTCCTGTTCCCTTTCTAAAAGAATCTGTTCCTTTGCTTGTCTTTGCTCTAATTCAGCTTCTTGGGGAGTGGGAACCAATTGACCATCAACGGTAAAATAACGCAATTTACTCTCAAAAATACCTAAATATAGTTCTAACTGTTCACTCCATAAATAGCCGTTTTCATTAGCAGGAATAGCCTGATATTGTCCCGCAATTAGTCTAAATCCTTGCAATTCTAAGGTATTAGGATCGAACCAAAAATAATTAGGAGTGCGAAAGGTATTTTGATAGAGAATTTTCTTTTTAGTGCGGTCAATATTGGCCGTAGAATTGGAAAGAATCTCCACGATTACATTGGGATATTTACCCCCTTCTCCCCAAACTACCCAACTTTTGCGGGGACGTTTTTCTGTATCTAAAACCACAAAAAAATCAGGACCACAAAAATCACGTTTTTTCAGTTGTTCTTCGTTATAGTAGATAGTCAGATTACCAGAAGCATAGTAATCGTTTTTCTCTTGCCATAATAATTCTAGACAACTGAGAAGAATTATGATCTGTTGCAGATGTAAATCACTTTCCAAGGGTGGTTCATCACTCCATAAATCGGTGGGGGGACAGGTAACTTCCGGTAAAATGTCGAGAGTTGTCATAGTTTTTCCCCGTTATACTAGCTTTGTTTAATTATAACTGTTACGATCTTTTCTGGTCATAAAAAACTAATTTTTTGCTGAATCACGAGTAAAACTGTAGATAATTTGGGTAGCTAATTGTGGTAATTGTGAGAAATCTTCATCGGACATTTTTTGACGATCAAGTTTCATTTGTAATCCCGTCATCGAATCGTCTCCGTCGGAAATTAAAAATTCTAAGCGTTCAATTTCCGACCAATCTTTAACGTCATTTAATATCTTGTCAATAACCAGAAGATAAGGATGGGAAGGATTTTTATACCAATTACTGCTGACACCCTGACGAATATCTAAACCTAAATGTACGATCAAAGGGGCGCGATCAAAAAGGGCATTGGCTACCGGTCGGGTTTCTTCTTGGAGAGATAATTGATTAGCGCGACTTAACTGCCGTAATTTCTCCAATTGATGATATCTCTGGGAAATTGACGGCGGATTTTCCCCCCAACTGAGAGCGATGGTGACTAGATAGGTTTGTAGGAATAGATGTCCTAACTTTTCCGCTTTTGTGGCCAGATAATTGGAATTATAATCATTAGCCTCGATCAGCAAAGGTACTCGCTCGACTATTTCCAAACCATAGCCTTTTAATCCGGCAATTTTACGGGGATTATTGGTAATTAAACGAATATTTCTCACCCCCAAATCGTTGAGCATTTGCGCCCCCATGCCGTAATCGCGCAAATCGGCGGGAAATCCTAACCTTTCGTTGGCTTCCACCGTATCTAGTCCCATATCCTGTAAAGAATAGGCTTTTAGCTTATTAATTAAGCCAATTCCCCGTCCTTCCTGTCGCAGGTAAACCACCACCCCCAAACCGTTGTTTTCGATCATTTTTAGGGCAGCTTGTAACTGTTGCCGACAATCGCAACGCAAGGATCCCAAAGCATCCCCGGTCAGACATTCTGAGTGCATTCGTACCATTACAGGTTGATCGCCAAAGAGAGCGGGATCCCCTTTCACAATAGCGATGTGTTCGGTTTGATCTAATAAATTTCGGTAGGCATAAAGCTGAAAAGTGCCGAATTGACTGGGAAAATCACAGACCGTTTCCCGATGGACAAAGCGATCGTGTTTTAAGCGATAACCGATCAGATCGGCAATGCTGATTAACTTGAGATTATGTTGACGAGCGTATTCAAATAGTTGCGGTAAACGGGCCATGGAACCATCGGGATTTTGGATCTCACAGATAACTCCCGCCGGATACAACCCGGCTAATCGAGCCAGATCCACAGCTGCCTCCGTATGACCGGCGCGTTTTAAGACTCCACCGGCTTTAGCACGAATCGGGAAGACATGACCGGGACGAGTGAGATCGTCGGGACGAGTGACTGGATTAATGGCAACTTGCACGGTTTTCGCCCGATCTTCTGCCGAAATGCCAGTTTTAACCCCTAAATGGGGAGCAGCATCGATGCTAACAGTAAAAGCGGTTTGATTGCTATCGGTGTTTTTTGTCACCATCAAAGGCAATTCGAGAGCATCAAGACGCTCTCCCGTCATTGCCAGACAGATTAAACCGCGAGCTTGCACTGCCATGAAGTTAATCAGATCGGGGGTGGCAAATTGGGCCGCACAGATTAGATCTCCTTCATTTTCGCGATTCTCATCATCAACTACGACAATGGCACGTCCGGCTTTGATTTCCGCTAAGGCAGTATCGATAGAGTCAAAAGCGATCGAAGTGACAGTCACAGGCATTAAAACGAGGGAATTATTTTCATTCTACAGGTTTGCTCGATCTGCTGAGGGTCAATTTCTACAAGTTCCCTAGAAAGAAGTCTCCCGGTGAACCTGACGGCTGCCCGGGAGACTTTTAGTTATCTTAAGCTAGAAAATTAGTTCAAACTAGCGGGGGTGATGCTGGCAACTTTGCCACCGAGACGGTTGATCTGTTGCAGGGTGTTATTTAACTGTTCAAAGGGGACGATAATCGCTTTGCTACTGCGACGGACACGGGGATAACCCGGTTTGCTAATAGCGGCAATTTCCACGCGATAGAGCTTACCCACATCACCATAGGCCACACTACCACCAAGAGCTTTACTGGGGGTGTTGCGTTGAGCAGAGGGACGATAGGCCCAACCATCGCTGCCACCGGAGGGACCGACTACTGCCGAAGCACCGTTTTGAGCTAATTCCACCGCTAAACGGGAGGTTTTGCCGGCAATCTGAGAGCGATCGCTGTTGGCATAACCGCGATAGAGTTGGAACATCCGGGTAAATCCCACGGTTTTTTGACCGGGTTGGGTGGCGAAACCGCGATAGTAGGGAACGATGCTATCGCCGAAGTTTTCGGTATATTCAGCGGAATCGATGTAGGAGTCGATATCGGCCTCGAATCCTTTGTTTTCATAGAGATCGAGGTGATAGACCACTTCCGACTCATCGTAGGGAGCGCGACCTAAAAGATGTTTGATATTAAGTTCGATGACGCGGGTTTGGAAGTTACCGTAGAAGAATTTGTTCTTATACAGTTCCGATTTGGCCACGGCGCGGACGAATTCCCGCACGGTGATCGAACCGTTGCAGAGTAAGGATTCGGCACTGGTAAGGCGCTCGGAACGCATGATATAGTCATTGCCTAGCACCTGACGATAGACGGCGCGAATAACCGCCTGTGCGTCGTCACGGGACCAATCGGGACGTAATTCCACGGGAGCAACCTCGCTAAAAGCGGTTGTCCCTAAACGAGAAGCTGAGGTAGTAATTGCCACTAAAGTTCTCCTACAAAAAAATGATCATTTTCTGACCGCTCAAAACTAGGGGAGGATCAGTTCGATTACCTGGCCGCCTTGACGATGGATATAACAAGGTCTGGAAGAACAG
Organism: Microcystis sp. M31BS1; assembly: GCF_020245285.1. NCBI lineage: Bacteria > Bacillati > Cyanobacteriota > Cyanophyceae > Chroococcales > Microcystaceae > Microcystis > Microcystis sp. M31BS1. The sequence goes on along the minus strand of NZ_JADBVE010000260.1, from coordinate 1,944 downwards.
GTGATTGCTAACCCTTTTGCTAACAACCTCCTGTCTTTCCAGACCAGCAGTTTTTTCGATTGGACTAGCTGAGAGCGTTGATAGCGTAGTCGATATAGGAGTTGGCTTCTACCGCAGGGTCGCCACTTAAACCATGGTTGGCTTTGATATATTTGAGAGCTTCGATGTACCAGCTAGGAGACAGGTCGAAGGTGCGGTTGATTTCGTCGATACCAGCGATGAGGTACTCGTCCATCGGACCGGTTCCACCAGCAACTAAGCAGTAGGTCACCATGCGGAGGTAGTAACCGATGTCACGAGCGCATTTGTCTTTACCGCGTTGGTCCGCCGCAAAGTTATTCCCCTGCATTTGGGTGGTGTAGGGGTACTTGTTGTACACGGCTTGAGCAGCCCCAGAGATCAAAGAACTAGCTTTTTCGGTCAACGCTTTAGCGGCGGTGAGGCTGGCAGAAGCTTGACGAAAACGACCGAAAGCTACTTGGATTTCGGTGCTGCTTAAGAAACGGCCTTGAGAATCAGCGGCTGCTACGGCTTCGGTAAGGGGGGTTTTCATTGTTTGGTATCTCCCAATAATCTTGCAATAAGTTTCCTACGGTTTAATTGAGACTAGCCCTGGGGACTAGGCGACAGCAGCGGCGGCGCGGTCGAAGTAGCTGGCAATTTCAGACATTAAAGCACTGCAATCGCCGGCGGTGACACCGTTGCGATCGTTAGCGATGGACAAAGCAGCTTCTTTCATTTTGCTTACGCCAGCAGCTACGGAAGCTCCTGGTACTCCTAAAGCTACATAGGTTTCGCGAAGACCATTTAAGCAACGATCATCGAGAACACTGCCGTCGCCAGAGAAGGTAGCGTAGGTAACATAACGCAAGATGATTTCCATGTCGCGTAGGCAAGCGGCCATACGACGGCTGGTGTAGGCATTACCACCGGGGGTGATCAGTTGGGGCTGTTCAGCGAACAGGCTACGAGCGGCGTTAGCAACGATGGTGGAAGCGTTACTGGTGATCCGGTTAACAGAGTCCATCCGTTTGTTGCTGTCGGCAACCATGGCGCTGAGAGCGTCTAGTTGGGAAGAGCTTAAATATTCGCCGCGAGCATCAGCTTGGGATACTACCCGGGTGAATGCGTCAAACATTGTGACAATCTCCTAAATTTAAATGGGATTTGCTTGCAATTAAAATTTTCCCTCTTAAGGGATTTCACGGTGAGTCTGGACGAGCCTTGACCGCGATTGTTGCGATTTACTTTAAGAAACCTGAAAAAACTTCACGGCTCTCTCATAAATCACCTAAGGAGGTTAAACAAGTATCCAGCTTAACTTTTGTCTGTTATCTTGGCCCCTCAAGTTAAATTTATACACTGCTGTCGAAACTTTGTTTGTTACATATTATTAAGTTTTTTGCTGTCTTTTTGTAACAGTCACTTAACAATGACTCGATCGAGTTGGTCATCAATTCCTGACATGGCTCAAAGCCTCTCACCGTCGGGAAATCAGAGACAGCAAGGCTTTAAGGGTATAAAGGGCAGCAAGATGAAAATTTTAAGTTTTTTTTAATATTTTCCCGCTTTCCCTTCCCCTATTGCCCAAGGATTGCCCTTTCCAGCCCTGAAATACGATGAAGTTTTGTAAAGAGGGGTGTGGGGTGTGGGGTGTGGGGAAGTGGGGAAGTGGGGAAGTGGGGAAGTGGGGAAGTGGGGAAGTGGGGAAGTGGGGAAGTGGGAAAGTGGGAAAGTGGGAAAGTGGGGAAGTGGGGAGGGGGAATTATGAATTATGAATTATGAATTATGAAGTGGGGAAGTGGGGAAGCTGTCTCATCACCCTAAGCTTTTACGCATTTAAGTTACATTGACAGCATTACCCTTATTTTTAAGTTTTCTACTCCATTTAATAATCAATCCCCCTTCATTTAAAAGCTGATTGACTACTTTTTCCAGTTCTTC
>NZ_JADBVE010000026.1:0-3328 GCF_020245285.1 Microcystis sp. M31BS1 | reverse complement strand
TCCACCTAGGGCCATGAAGGCGCAGGGGAAGAGTAGTAAACCAGACCAACCGATGAAGACGAAACGGTCTCTTTTGAGCCAGTCATCGAGAGCATCAAACAGCCCTCTTTCTGGGGCGCGTCCGACAGCAATGGTCATGGGGGTTTTCTCCGAAAAATGTATATTATTGCTAAGATTCCGCGCTCTCTTCTCCATCTATCCGAGCAGGCCAGCAGATGTGTAGAAGAATTGTGAGAAATCTTTACTTTTCTTAACTTACACTATATTGGGAAAAATGGCCAAGATTTTTTAGGTCGATCTTAAAAAAATCTAAAATTTTTTCGGGAGACCAGTTGCTGGGCGTTGCGGGGGGAGATGGGGATTTGGGGAGATGGGGAGATATTCCGCCTCAATTGCTTGGTATTGTCGTCTTCACGTCTTGAGTGGAATGCTAGACCTCTCTGTGCGGTAATTATGCCCAAATTGAGGTGATTAAACCCCACAGTGCGGTATTTAGGTTTTATTTAGGGGGTTTTAGACCGATGGAAGTGGGATAGTAGGATGGAGGGGGTTGCTCGATCGCAGGAGGCGGTATAATTGATGGTTAGCGCAGCCATGTCTTCCCACAATCCCTTCTTAAGTGGTAGAATACACGTTCTAATTATGGTTGTGTTTTAGGTGAAAATGAAAAGGGATTGAGAATGGATGTAAAGCAGTTAAAGGTGATCGACCTTTTTGCGGGTGCGGGTGGGTTTGGTCTAGGGTTTAAGTTGGCTGGGTATGATTTATTATGCTCGCTGGAATTTGATCAATGGGCTTGTGATACCTTAAGAGAGAATGATAAACAGCACGTTGTTGTAGAGAAAGATATTCGTGATTTCCAAGCACCTGATGAAATCAAGTCTGTTTGTTCTATTAAGCCTGACTTAATCATTGGAGGGCCACCTTGTCAAGGCTTTAGTATTGCTGGTCCAGCGCAAAAAGATCCAAAGGATCCTCGAAACAGCTTGTTTGTTGATTTTGCTCGATGGGTTGAGTATTTACAACCTACAGCCTTTGTAATGGAGAATGTAAAAGGGTTATTGTCACGAAAAAATGCGGCACATGAGCGCGTGATAGACATTATCCAAAACACATTTGAAAATATTGGTTACAGTGTAGAACTTTGGGTATTGAATGCCGCCAATTTCGGTGTGCCTCAAACTAGGGAAAGAATATTCATTGTCGGAAACAATTTAGGTATAGATAAAATCGGGGAACCCCAAATAAACCATAATCTAGATATCACAGGTTATCCAGAACAAAATGAACAATTATCATCATTCCCAAAGGGAGAATTTTCTCTTGTCCCCGCGATAACTTTGTGGGACGCAATATCTGACTTGCCAAATCTACAAGCTAGTGAAGGGTGCGAGGTGCAGGCATATTTGCATAGACCGACAAATTCTTATCAGGAATGGGCAAGAGAAAATTCTAATGCGCTGTTCAATCATGTAGCAATGAATCATTCACCTCGTCTGGTCGAAAGATTCAAACATATAGGATGGGGGGAATCAAGCGCAGATGTCCCTCCAGAACACATGCCACGCACACGTAACGGCAATGGCAATCTGTCTCATCAGGCTTATGACCAGAACAATCGCAGGTTACATCCTTATAAACCGTCTCATACCATTGCCGCTTCTTTCTATGCCAACTTTATACATCCTTTTCAGCACAGAAATATTACGGCACGAGAAGGAGCACGCCTTCAATCATTCCCTGATTGGTACAGATTTATGGGCAAGAAAACAACTCCTTCCCATAAATTACTAAAACGCGAAGGGCGGTTGGAAGATGCCCATTTATGCCAATATAACCAAATAGGCAATGCCGTTCCACCTTTGTTAGCCAGAGCGATAGCAATTCATTTACGCAAGGAGTTGTTTGATGTTAGTACACGGTTCCAATCTGCTTCAAAAAGAAGCACATCAGACGAAATACTTGGACGCAGAGAGCCGTCAATATCTCGCTGAGATTAGAGAAAAATACAATGCTTGGCATCTAGCCAATGCCCAGTTAATTGGGCCGTCTGCGAAGTGCCTAGATCAGGATCAAGAAATAGTTCAACAACGTGTTGTTCTGCTTGAAGAGTATAAAGATTTTCTTGATCAACAACATTATGCAGAAAAGTTTGACTCTCGCTCTAATCTTCATTCCTCTGTTCTGGAAGAATTTTTGTACTACTTGTTCCGTGATTTAGTAGCAGACTTTGGGGAAAACGCACTTATCGGCAAATCCCATGCCTTCAAGGACATATTTTTTGCCCCACCTAATTATCAAGGCATGATGGAACGTGCTCATGCTCGCATTGAGATCAAAGATCATGACTTTGTAATTGGGGTAACCATATCGGCAAACCTTGATTTGAAGACAAATCGCGACCATGAAAAGGATGGGCAATTGAGAATTGCAGAGGAACCGGGCGAATATACTGCGCGTTGGCAAGAAAACTCTGAAATACACTACTTTGATATAGCTGCTGTAGCTATTGAATGCAAAACGTATCTGGATAAGACAATGCTTGAAGGGTCATCGCGTGCTGCTGAACAATTGAAAGCTCGTAACCCTAATTCTTTGTACATAGTTGTCATGGAATGGCTTAAGCTTACCAGTGCTGTCAATCTCCGCAAGTATGAGGTTGATCAAATATACGTTTTTCGGAAACAGAAAAACACAGACAGGGAATTTCGATTTGCTGACAGTTACCACAAGAAACCTATTGATCCCAATGTCGTATGGCATCTGTATCAAACTGTCCGCAATCACCTTACAAAAGATTGGGAAGGTGGGGTAGAACAAGGATTAGAGCGGGGGTGGTTACTTTAGAGCGATCGCAGATATGGTCGGGTGCATTAACCAAATCTAACCCAGCCTAAGTTTGATCGCTATCGCTGTAGTCAAGAGTGCGATCGCCGATCTTGTAGGGTGCGTTCCCTGATGCAATTCCTAATTACTCCGCCAATAAATTCCTGGGAACGCACCAAGATTATGGACTTTGAGCAAGCGATCGCAGCTTGAGGGTGCGTTCCCCGAAGCTTTCGGGTTTTGCAAACCAGATTTGGACAGAACTATAATAACAATTGTACTTAACCATGTACAACTCTGATGAGCGTCAACATTGTTAACTTTATTGCGATCGCTGATTCTGTAGTGTGATCGCCGATCTTATATACTTTAGACGTTCATAATCTGAGATTTATTAAACTTCTGAAATCGTAGAGTCAGCAAGGAATCCAGTTCTTTTTTATGTTTCAGATGGGCATCATTCAGACATTCATAAATAGCTGAAGAAAAGTCAGAAAAGTTC
>NZ_JADBVE010000259.1:0-23923 GCF_020245285.1 Microcystis sp. M31BS1 | reverse complement strand
AGCACCTCGGTTGAACTGGATGTCCACGCCCTTTTTCAGAATATAGGCACCCAAGCTACAAAGCGGTATTTTTTACCTAGGTTGGGACGGGTTGCCTACTTCTCAAGATACAAGGTTGGGTTGAAGCATGAAACCCAACACCCCGATGGGTTACGCTACCGCTAACCCATCCTACAAATAATTGTGCCTCCCTACTTAAATTTAACAAACTTAACATCTGAGTCAGCAGCGAGAGTGTAAGTCGGGATTAGCAATTCTCGCTGGCACTAGCGATCGCTGTTGTCCCGAGAGCAGCGGGAGTAATTGCCCGAATTTTTAGCCCACAGAGACGAGGTATTTTTTGAGCATTCATTGCGAAATTTGTCAAATTATTTAAGAAATGTGAAGGAGCGCAAAGGAAAATTAAAAGAAGGGAAGATATAGATGTTGGGGAGAATACTAAGTGCTAATCTAGGGTTATCCCATCTATTCCGAGGTTAACCGTCCCACGGGAGAAACAATCACCGGATTCCCCTGCTGGCGGCGAAAATCGGTTTCTTTAAATAAAAGTTAACAGAACTTCGCACTTCTGTTAAGAAAAGGTTTACAGAAACTTGTTAGAATAGAGGTAGATAAATCCAGTTGCAAATAGGCGCTCGACCCGATGAATTTTCCGCGCGATCCGACAAAAAAAAGAGAACGAGAACACCGACAATATCTAGACTGTGACCTCTAATTGACTTTCACTCAACAGCGCAATCGAGCAGTTTTTTGAGGATTAAATTCCTAGCATCAACACCCCTTAAAAATAGTTGATGTGGGCAGTCCATAGCAAAATTTTTAGATGGAGTAGTGAGTATGAAGCTATTGATTCAGGGCAATAATATCGCTGTCACCGAACCTATTCATGATTATGTGGAACAAAAGCTGGAGAAAGCGGTGAAACATTTTAACGGCATAACCACAAAAGTCGATGTTCACCTCTCCGTGGAAAAGAATGCGCGCATTCCCGATCGCCACAAGGCAGAAGTAACGGTTTATGCTAATGGAACAGTGATTCGCGCTCAAGAAGGAAGCGAAAATTTGTACGCAAGTATTGATTTAGTTTCTGATAAAATCGCTCGTCAACTCCGCAAGTATAAAGAAAGACTGGTGGATCATCGCACCAACGCCACCGTTAAAACTAGCGAGGTGGTGCAAGAGAAACCCTTAGATGATAACCTAATTGGCGATCGCACTCCCGAATTACCTGCGGAAGTAGTGCGGATGAAATACTTTGCCATGCCACCGATGACTATTGAGGAAGCACTAACACAATTGCAATTAGTCGATCACGATTTCTATATGTTCTGCAACAAAGACACGAACGAAATCAATGTTATCTATCAACGCAATCACGGCGGTTTTGGTGTTATTCAACCCCGTCCCGTCAACCTAAATGGCAAAGAATCCAATTAACAGTTAGCGACTACAAATAAAACAAAAGACTGGAGAAATTCTCCAGTCTTTTTCTCATCTAACCAAGATTAACTTTAACCACTTTATTTTTTTCTGCCACCGCTTTCGGGAGGGTGAGATAAAGAACACCGTCTTGATAGTTAGCGGTAACTTGGCTATTTTGCACCTCCACTGGTAGGGTAATCAAGCGACTAAATTTACCATAATAAAACTCGCTGTTTTCTACCTCGGCAGGGCATTCACGTTGCCCGTTAATAGCCACCATTTGCTTGCTAACCTCCACATCGATATCTTTAATATCCATGCCGGGTAATTCGATTTTTAATTCCACGGAATCCTCGTTAACAGAGATTTCCACCGGGGGACGAGACACCAAGGAAGTTGTCGGTAATACTTCTTGAAAAAGTTGATCGATTTGACGTTGGACAGAATTAATTTCGAGGAAGGGAGAATAAAGAGTGAAAGCCATAGTAATAATTTCCTTGAGAGGTTTTCTCTGACTGCGATTACCTCTATCTTAAGCAACTAACTTGACTTCCACAAGGCGGTTTTCAGGAAATAAAAAGTAGCAATAACCGATACAGTTTCAGTTGTCAGTTATCAGTTATCAGTGGGAAGTTGTAGGGTATGGGGTGTGGGGTGTGGGGTGTGGGGTGTGGGGTGTGGGGAGAATAAATAAAAATAATCTCCTGTCTCCTGTCTCCTATCTCCTGACGACCGCCTTCGTTATAACCATTGTTGTAATTCTGGCCAACCCAAACCCTGACGCACGATATCCGGTTGATCGCCGGTAAAATCAACAATTGTTGACACTTCCGAACCGGGAGCCGAACCATCTTCGATAATTAAATCAACGATATGATCGAGGGCATCGAATAGCCTAGCGGTTTCTAATCCCTTGGTGGGAAAATCCCCCTCCTGATCGGGAAGATGAGCAGAACTAGAGATAATGGGATTTTCTAGGGTTTCGAGAATAGTGCGACAAATAACGTGATCGGGAACCCGGATACCAGTGGTTTTCCGCTTCGGATTCATCACCACTTTCGGCACTAATTTAGTCGCCGGTAAGAGAAAAGTGTAGGGACCGGGTATAACTCGTCGCATAATTTTATAAGCATAATCGCTGACCACTGCGTACTCGGAAATATTCGACAAAGAAGAACAGAGAAACGTCAAGGGTTTATCATTAGATAGTTGCTTGATTTGGCGAACTCGTTCGACGGCGGATTTCACATTGAGATCGCAACCGATCGCATAGACGGTATCGGTAGGATAAAGCATAATTGCCCCATTTTTCAGGGCATGACAGATTTCTTGGATAGAACGTTGTTGGGGATTTTCCGGATGGAGAGAGTAAATAGTAGCCATGATAGCAAAATCGTCGCCTATTGGGATTGTCCCACGGGAATCGCCGGGGATATGTGTTTAGGGGCATTAGTAGATTTAGGAGTCCCCTTAGAATACCTGATTGCACAACTAAAAACTTTAGGAATCGAGGATGAATATCAGTTAAAGGCCGAAAAACTGCATCGTCGCGGTCAAATTGCCACTAAGATTCACGTCGATGTCACTGCCGAGAAGTCCTCTGATCATCACCACCATCACCATCATACCCCCGCTCGCCATTTACCGGAGATTGAAAATTTAATTAAACAGGCAAATTTACCCCAGAAAGTCCAAGAATGGAGTTTAGCGGTTTTTCAACAACTTGCGATCGCAGAAGGAGCCGTTCACGGGATCGCACCGGAAAAAGTGCATTTTCACGAAGTCGGGGCAACCGATGCCATTATCGATATCGTCGGGACTTGTTTGGGTTTGGATTGGCTATCGGTAAGTGAATTATACTGTTCTTCTCTACCCACCGGCGGCGGTACAGTTCAGGCCGCCCATGGTCGTTTACCGGTTCCCGTGCCAGCAGTAGTACAATTGTTCAGCCAGCGACAAGTACCAATTTATAGTAATGGCATCGAAGCGGAGTTAGTAACACCCACGGGGGCAGCTATTGTGACAACTTTAGCTAAAAGTTTCGGTAAACCGCCGAAAATGCAGTTAGAAAAGGTCGGTTTAGGAGCAGGGACAAAAGATTTACCGATTCCCAATCTTGTCCGACTTTGGTTAGGGAAAAAAGAATCAGAAAAGCTAGATGAAATTGAAACTGTGGCAGTTTTAGAAACTCAAATTGATGACTTAAATCCACAAGCGATCGCCTACTTAAGCGAGGCTTTATTACAAGCGGGTGCCTTGGATGTATTTAGTCAAGCAATTACTATGAAAAAATCTCGTTTGGGGATACTTTTGACAGTAATTTGTGCCTTGGATAAAATTGCTATTTGTGAAAATATGATCTTTCAGGAAACCACAACTTTAGGCATTAGAAGGACAATTCAAGAGCGATCGATCTTAAAAAGAGAGATACAATCGATCGATACTGTCTATGGACAAATTCGGCTAAAAGTTGCCTACAAAGAGTCAATTAATCAACCGATTACCGTACAACCAGAATACGAAGATTGTGCCGCAATTGCCCGTCAGCATCATCTACCTTGGCGATTTGTTCATCAAATGGCCTTAGCTATTTGGCAAGAAAAAAATCAGTCTTGACAGCAGGGCAATTTTATCATAAAACTGGTATATCCATTTTTCAAAAGAACGTAGGTTGGGTTGAAGCATGAAACCCAACGCCCGCTCATGTTACGCTACCGTTAACCCATCCTACAAATAATTGTACCTCCCTACTTATATCCATTTTTCAAAAGCTATTTCCAGGAAGATAATCCCAATTTAAAACCTGTTCTTGGCTAAAAGGACAATCAACAGGAAAAGTTTCTTTTGGTAAATTAGTTTCATTTACCGTCCCTCGCACTGCTTTTTGATAACATTCAGCGAAAATATCGGCTAAATAGGGTTTTAAGCTAGGACTATCCCTGAAAATAAACTCTAATTGTTCTCTTTGCTCATCAATGGTATTTATCCAGCTATTAGTCGGTTTTTCTGGTTGATATTGCCATTTAAGTAAGTGCATCAAGAGAACTTTTAAACGACTGAATACCTCCCGTCTATTATTACGTCCTATATCGGATATTTCTTCGATTAAGTTATCTAAATCGAGGGCTGCTAAATTGCACTTTTTTAAGTGATTTACGGTTTGCTCAATCCACAAATTAAAATCAGTTTCATAAAGCTGAGATAATTGATTTTTCATGTTGAAAATATCCCATTTAGAAGTCGGTGGTAACGCACCACTCTCTTAACTATAACCGCTGACGGGGAGGTAAGTAGTCGGACATAAGTTTTCGCTGCTGTATAAAGTTTTGTAAATAGGGTAGAAGGCTGTATGCAGCAGCGAAAACCGGCTATTTTACATTCCTTAACATAGTGTTGTTTATTTATGTCCGACTACTTAAGTAGTCATGCAAAATTAATTACCTGCCCGATCGAGCTAAAACCCTTACGGGGCAATGATCGTCATGTGTAAATAATTTTGCCTAGGTACTTACCAATTTTCAGTAGATAGCATCCGAGGGAACCTTGATTCCTTCTTAATTCTCGCTTTAGTCGTGCTTTGATGACATCCCAGCTGCCATTTGCCGTTGAGATAAATTTCCCTCTTGACCAAGTTGGTAGAGCAAGTTTCTTTGTTCTATGTTAAGATATTGGAGGCTTCGTTTTTGGATCTGATTTGTTGTTGTATTGATCAGACAGTACCTGATGAGCCTTTTTCTGTCAACTCTTAAGGAGTCGTGCGTTTCATTTTTGAATTGGCAATATTAGGAGGGATAAAAATTATGGTTAATTATCTCAGTCAAGAAGAGGAATTACTAGCAGCCGAAGAAGAAAAGTATCTAGAGGAAGAAGATGATGTGGATTTTCCTCCTGCGGATATTATTGCTTACAATGAGCAGCGTTCCTGCTCTGATCTAGTTAGAATGTATCAAAAAAAACAATTGGTTATCGATCCAGATTTTCAAAGAGATATGGTGTGGACTGATCCACAACAAACTCGTTTTATTGATAGTTTAATGAAACAGTTACCGATTCCTAGTATGTGTATTAGTCTTGACTATAAGACAGATAAACGCTATATCATCGATGGATTACAACGAATTAGTACCATAGTCAAATTTTTAACTACTGAAGATTGGAAGCTATCAAAATTAGCTGATGTAGATTCGTCTATTTCTGGAAAAACAGTTGAGGAAATAAAAACTCAGCATGAAGAATTATATGAACGCGTAGAAAATATGACTATTCCCATCACCATGATTCGCTACGACTCCAGCAAAAAAACTCATAATAATTATATTTTTAACATTTTCCATCGCTTAAATACCGGTGGAGTAAAACTTAATAATCAGGAGATCAGAAATTGTATCTATAATGGCGAGTTTAATACTTTTTTAAAAGAATGCGCTCAATATGAAAACTGGCTTTTGCTGATGGATCGAAAGCAGAAAAAAGCATCTCGATTTGAAGATGAAGAATTAGTTCTTCGTTTCTTTGCTTTTTATGATGGATACCAGAACTACAAGGGGAAATTGACCGGATTTTTAAATGATTATATGTATAAACATAGATTTGCCCACCAAGATTTTATTCAAGATAAAGATCAATTATTTAAGCAAACTGTTGACTTGATTTATGATAGAATCTTCAAAGAGGAACCTCTCAAAACCAGTAAAGTTATTGCTGAGGGAATTCTGTTAGGAGTTGCCAAAAATTTAGATACTTTAGTCAATCTCTCCAATGATGAATTACAAGACAAGTATTCTAGATTAATAAAATCTGAACCATTTTTAACTAAAAATTTATCTGGTGGTATGTATCGAAAAGATAAGGCTTTAGAGAGAATTAATACATCTATCAAAATTTTTTCATCTACTTCTACTGGTAATGATTACTAAAAGTTATTTATTCAAGACGCTAAACAGGCTTGATAAACTCTATAATGACTCTACAACTGATGATCAAAAAATTTTTTATTCTAAACTAGCTCTAATAGAATTATGTGGCTGGATCGAGGAAACTATGGATGATATAGTTTTAAGATGTGCTAAACGATGCTTAAAGTCCGAAGCTAACCAAAAATTCATCAAAGACGAGATTATTAAGCCTAACTCTAAATTTCAATATGAAGCTTTTAGAAAAATGTTGATGATGGTTATTGGTTTAGCAACATTAGAAAAAATTGAAAAAAAGTTAGAAAAAACTGGTAAAATTAGTGCTTTAAAAGGTTATCTTGGTAATCTAAAAGATAGTCGCAATCGAGCGGCTCATACTCATACTAAAGGTACTTTGAGAACTTATGACGCTCCTTCTAAAACTAAACGTGATTTTGATAAAATATATGGTTTGTTAAAAGAGTTAGATGCAGAATTGCAACGTCATATGAATAATCAGGTCATCCGTACTGATAAAGCTCCGGCCCCTGTGGGTCCCTATAATCAAGCGATCGCCGCTACTGGTCCTTTTCTCTTTGTTGCGGGACAAATTCCCCTAGATCCCGTCACGGGTGAAATCGTCTCCGGGGAAATTAGCGCCCAAACCGAACAAGTTATGGCCAATCTAGAGGGCATTTTAACCGCTGCTGGGGCTAATTGGTCAAATGTGGTGAAAACTACCGTCTTTCTCTCGGATTTAGCCAATTTCGGGGCGATGAATCAAGTTTATGCCCGTTATTTCCCCCCAGAAACTGCCCCGGCCCGGGCCTGTGTGGAAGTGGCCCGTCTTCCCAAAGATGTGCTAGTGGAAATAGAATGTATTGCCGCTTTAGCCTAAAAATTAAGGTGGGCATTGCCCACCCTAACCTAATCTCTCTCTAGACCACCAAAGCTTCTAGAATCGTCTTATTGTAGATAATTCGCCCTACTGTAGTACGCACATACTGAGCAATTATCTGACCATCCTTCTCGCGGGTTTTGCGTTCCCGATAATATTTCCAGATGCTGCCATCGGGGAGAGTTTCCGTTTCCAGGACTTCCTCATCGGGTTTATTGGTTTTCACCTTTTCTCCCACCGGTAAACGCAACCACACGGAAGCGTGCAGATCTACCAATCCCTGATCAAAAGCGCGAATAGCGTCATCCATGCTGGCGAAATAACGACCTCCACCCTTTTGGGCCTTGGGATTTTCGGCCGTGAGATAATAACAACCCAAAACCATATCCTGAGAAGGGGCAACAATCGGGCGACCGGTCGCCGGTGAGAGAATATTATGACAGGCCAACATCAACAAGCGCGCTTCCGATTGTGCCTCCAGGGAGAGGGGAATATGTACGGCCATTTGGTCCCCGTCAAAGTCAGCGTTAAAAGCGGGACAGACGAGGGGATGTAACTGAATCGCCCGGCCCTCCACCAGTATCGGTTCAAACGCTTGAATGCCCAAACGGTGCAGGGTAGGGGCGCGGTTTAACATCACCGGGTGTCCCGTGATTACTTCATCCAAGACGTGCCAAACATTGGCATCCCCCCGTTGGATCATTTTCTTGGCTGCCTTGATATTATTGACGATGCCTAATTTAATTAAACGATGGATAACGAAGGGTTGGAACAATTCGATCGCCATTTCCCGGGGTAAACCGCATTGATAGATCTTCAATTTCGGACCAACAACGATAACCGAACGTCCCGAATAGTCCACCCGTTTACCGAGGAGATTTTGACGGAAACGCCCCTGTTTACCCTCGATAATATCCGATAAAGACTTCAGGGCGCGATTATTGGCCCCCACCACCGTGCGACCGCGACGACCGTTATCAATTAAAGCATCGACGGCCTCCTGTAACATCCGTTTTTCATTGCGGACGATAATTTCGGGGGCGAGAATTTCTTGCAGACGGGATAAACGGTTATTGCGGTTAATCACCCGACGGTAGAGATCGTTCAGGTCAGAGGTGGCAAAACGGCCGCCGTCCAACTGCACCATCGGGCGTAAATCGGGGGGAATCACGGGAATTACGCTTAAAACCATCCATTCTGCCTGAGAACCCGTGGCGACAAAGTTATCGATTACCCGGAGACGTTTAATTAATTTTGCCCGTTTTTGCCCCTTACTTTCGACAATTTCCGTCCGCAGTCTTTCCGCTTCTTCTTCCAGGTTAATTTCCTGTAAGAGTCTTTGGATAGCCTCGGCCCCGATACCCACTTCAATACCGACTAATTCCGAATCCTCCGCGTAGATTTCCTCTTCGATCTCTAACCATTGATCTTCGCTGAGGAGTTGTTTATAACTAAGATTGCCGGCATTACCCGGATCGAGAACCACATAGGCATTAAAATAGACGATTTGCTCCACGTCCCGCAGGGGCATATCGAGCAGGATACTGAGATAGCTGGGAATACCTTTGAGATACCAAACGTGGGTGACGGGGGCAGCTAATTTGATAAAACCCATGCGATGACGACGTACCCGCGACTCGGTGACTTCCACTCCGCAACGTTCACAGACAATTCCCCGGTGACGGACGCGTTTGTATTTACCGCACCAACATTCCCAGTCCTTCGAGGGTCCAAAAATTTTCTCGCAGAATAACCCATCCATTTCCGGTTTGAGAGTCCGATAGTTGATCGTTTCTGGTTTGGTTACTTCTCCGACGACTTGACCGTTAGGCAGGTTTCTTTCTCCCCATTGCCGAATTCTTTCGGGGGACGCTAAACCGATTTTGACGTAATCAAATCTTTGATCTGTTGGAGTCTTCATTCTGAATTTTTTACTATGGGTAATGATTCTGGGATAAGCGATCGCTCGCGCGTTCTCGATGCCCCGATGACAACTATTAGGCAGAAACGACAGTTAACTCAGTCACTTTTTCTTGGGGTCAAACTGGCCCGATCGAGTCCGGGACATTACATTATACAATTTTTCTAGTTCGATCGACCATTAAGTGATATTTTCCCAGATGATGATGCTACCGTCGGCCGCAGCCGCTGCTAGGTGACAATAATCGGGGCTGAGAACTAAACTGGAGATCGGCGATGATCGCCCATTGTCGCTGCTAAGAGTTGCGATCGCCTGTTGAGAATTGGCTAACCAGATTTTAATCTCTCCGTCGGTTCCCCCGGTAAATAACCATTGACCCTCCTCTGCAAATACCAAGCTTGTCACCTGACCATTATGGGCATTAATCACCCGAATTGGCGCAAAATGACCGCTTTTCTCTGGGTCGTATTGCCAGATTTTCACCGTCCCATCCACACAACCGGCGGCAATAATCTGACTATCGGCAGCGATCGCCAGACTCTGCACCGAAGAAACGTTACCAGATAGGACGGCGATTTTTGCTCCCGATCCCAATTGCCAGAGGGTGACAGTGCCATCACCTCCAGCTGCGGCGATAAAATCTTGATTAGGAGCCACTGCTAGGGCATAAATTGCCCCTAGACTGTCATAGGAGCTAAATGCTTCGTTTTCCTGCTCTAAATTCCACTGTTTTAGGGTTTGATCGTAACTACCGCTAACCAAAAAATGCCAACGGGGGGCAAAATCCAGGCCGTGAATCGAACCGAGATGACCGAGGAAAATTTGATTTAATTCCAGACTACTGCCATCGCCGGCTAACGTCCATAATTTAACGGTTTGATCGAATCCTCCCGTCGCTAGATGATAATCGCCATTT
This sequence comes from Microcystis sp. M31BS1, assembly GCF_020245285.1. Lineage (NCBI taxonomy): Bacteria > Bacillati > Cyanobacteriota > Cyanophyceae > Chroococcales > Microcystaceae > Microcystis > Microcystis sp. M31BS1. Next base: position 13,874 of record NZ_JADBVE010000259.1, on the reverse strand, counting down.
CCGGTCACTGCTAGGGCTAAAATGCCCTGATCGTGAGCTTCTACCGTATTAATCAGGGTTCCTGTGGCAAAATCCCAGATTTTTAGGGTACGATCCCAACTAACGCTAATTAAAAACCGTTGATCCTCGGTAATTGCGATCGCTGTAATCATTTCCCGATGGGCGGCCAGACGGCGATAATAGTGCCAATGGGGTATATCGACGGGGGGGGAAGTGGGAGTTAAATTAAGGGTAGGTAGGGTGATTTGTGGCTCATTTTCCGCTTTTGTGGCGGGAATATCGGCCGATTCTTCGTTAAGCGGCAAAATATCTCTGTGTAAGCGACCGTAGGATTTTTCCAGATGTTCGATGCGTTCCAGCAGCCCGTTACGGTTGATATATTGAATAATTTGATTGTGGGACTGTTCGAGGACGAGAATATTCTCCTCTAATTCTGCGACCGCACGAGCGTTATCCCTGGCCACTGCGGGACTGAGGGACTGTATTTGTGCCGATAAAGCTTCTTTTTCTTCTTCCCACTGACTCTGTAAATGACCGGTTATCTCGGTTAAGCGTTGACGTTGCCTAGTTCTTTCTCGGAGACGATTGAGAATATTCAACCCGAAAGTCACGACTAGGAGGAACAAAGGCAAAAACTCCGCACCCATGGCCATAAGGGTAAGCAGGGTTAATCCTAGGGCGATATATTCCGCTAATTCTAGCCAATGGGGGCGATGGTCGGTCATTTTGCAGTTACCGGTAAAGGGATTTTGATCATCTCCTGATTTCAGACTCATGGTAACGCTAATTGCCGCCTTGGGATTGACTAAAATTAATTTTTAAGCAGGAGTTAAGACTTTTTCCTTAGTTTCTAAGTAGCTGGTTATAATTAAATTTAAAATGGATTTTAGGTTCGATCCCCCCCGCCCCCCTTGATAAGGGGGGTGCCGATAGGCGGGGGGATCTGATAATTTTTAAGCAGGAGTTAAGACTTTTTTCTTAGTTTCTATCGGTGCGGTTAAAGCGGATTCTAAATCGGCCTTCCCTAGTCTTGCTTCCAAAATTTTCAGCACTTCCCGTCCAAAATCATCAGGATTCTGTCGCCATGCTTGCAGACAAACTTCGCCAAAGAATGACCCCAAAGGTTCGGGATTCCAGAGCAGTTTTTTGGCTGTCCAGGGCATTAAACTCATGGGATCATAGTCGGGTTTAATAATTTCTTTTTTGAAGGCGTATTCTTCTAGATGGGTATGGGGTTGTAGTCCGATAAAAAAGATGGCTGGTTCCACTTTATCGACTCCAAAAATGTTTTCTAATTCCCGATGATAGGTGATAGTTTGACGAATAGTTTCTAGGGTTTCATCAATAACATTAAAGGAATAATTTACCGAAACCAGATCATTAAAACCCGCCGCTTTTAAGTCTCGACAATTTTGCAGAACTGTCCGCAAATTATAGCCCATCCGCATTTTACGGACTAATTCCTGAGAACCACTGGTGATGCCAATTTCAAAGTAGTTCATGCCTGTTTTTACCATTAAATCGCACAGTTTCGGAGTGAGATTATCGGCACGAATATAGGCAGCCCAATGGATATCTTTCATCCCAGAAGCGAGAATTTTTTCTAATAGTTCTTCCACGTCGTTGATAAATTTTCTGGTGGGGATAAATTGGGCATCAGTAAACCAGAAATTGCGAATGCCGCGGTCGTATAATTGGCGCATTTCCTTAACTACTTCATCCGCGGGATTAATGCGTACTTGTTTGCCTTCAACGACGGTATAGATGCAGTAGCAGCAGTTATGGGGACAGCCGCGCTTGGTTTGTACCCCGATATAAAAGTCGTTTTCTTGGAAATAGTAGGAAAATTCCGGCCAAATACCGGCGATATAGTCGTAGTTACAAGCGGATTTTTCTAAGGGGGTGGGGGATTCGTGGATTAAACGCGGCCGGGGTGTGGTTTCTCCGACCACATAACAACGTTCATCGCTAAAGTCCTGGCCGGAGAGGAATTTTTCTAGCAGGGTTTCCCCTTCTCCGACTGATACAATTGTTCCTGTGGGCAGTTTGGTTTTTAGTTGTTCGTAGAAAACACTGACGGCACCACCCCCGACGATAACTCGCGCTTCGGGATGGTATTTTCTGGCCCGCTGCAACCCTCGGCGAATTAGTCCCTGATTGCGCCATAATTCGCCGTAGTAGGCGGTTGTCACCTTTAAACCTCCTAAAGCACCGCGCAGCTTGATTAGGGGGTTTTTAGCGTAGTAAAATTCAAAGGCGTTTTGCAGGGGATTACCACCGCGACCACCGACGGGAGCATATATTTGAATATCCCGCCAGGAGAATACTAGCAGGGTGGGCCGAAATTCGTCAACACAGCGATCGAGTGCCTGGTTAAAGTCTAAGGGGGGGACGGTGCCAAGGTCAAAGATTCTTTGTTCGATGTCGGGGAAGAGTTTATGAACGTGGTCGGAAAGGTAAACCACACCGATGGGGAAAATGGGGTTACAGGGGAGTCTAACGTAGAGGATGCGTTGTGCTTGCGGTTGAGTCATGAGATTTCTGAAGGGGATGGAGACGCATTCTGAGTAATCTTAATATAACTTAACTTTGTCCGGCTTGTCTGGCAGTTATCAGTCATCAGTTATCAGTTATCAGTTATCAGTTATCAGATGTGAGTTTTCAGTTCACTGATTACTGTTTACTGAGTCACTGAAAAGCTTCCCACTTCCCCACACCCCACACCCCACACCCCACTTCCCCACACCCCACTTGCGTCTTAGGTTAAACTTTAATTCCTAGTACCTGTGTATGGGTTCCCCGCGCTTGGGTGACACCGATGGTTCTTTCCGATGCTTCAATCATCGGCCGACGCAAACTAACGACAATAAATTGCGCTTGTTGTGCTTGTTTTTGAATCATTTTGGCCAATTTCTCTACATTGGCCCCATCTAAAAACATATCCACTTCATCAAAGGCATAAAAGGGAGAAGGACGATATCTTTGTAGGGAAAAAATAAAGCTTAAAGCGGTTAAAGATTTTTCACCTCCAGACATGGAACTTAATCGCTGTACGGGTTTTCCTTTCGGATGGGCCACCAGATTTAAGCCACCATTAAAGGGGTCATTTTCGTCTTCTAGTTGTAAGTAACCATCACCGTCGGACAGGGTGGCAAATATAATCTTAAAGTTTTCGTTAACGGCCGTAAATGCTTCCTGAAAAGCATTAAATCTGAGGGTGGTAAAGTTTTCTATGCGTAAAAGTAGTTCGGTTCTTTCTCCTTCTAGAGTTTGCAGTTTTTCTGATAGTTCATCTAATCTCTCTTTAGTTTTTTGGTATTCTTCTAAAGCTAACATATTCACAGGTTCTAAAGCTTCCAATTTCTTTTGTAACTGCCGAATATCGCTTTGAATTTTCTCGAAATCTCGATCGCTTTCAGGAATTTCGGGCAAGGGATTGGGTAGGTCGCTTTCTAGTTGACTAATTTCTGTCTGTAAAGTGGTTAGTAATGCTTGTCTTTCCTCTTGATTGTTGACTAACTTTTCCGATTGCCAGATAGCCTGTTGTTGCTGGTTTTGTTGTTGTCGCAAAACTGTTTCTAATTGGTCTCTTTTTTGCTTGGTTTCCCCTAGTTGTCGGGATAATTGCTGTAAAGCTTGATTGATTTCTAAAATATTGTGATTAAGTTTTTCTATCTCCAGATTACCGATATTTCTCTGATTAACTGCATCGGTAATTATTTTCTCAATCTCAATAATTCTATCCCCAGACTCTTGACTTTTTTCCTCTAGTCTGATCTGTTGATTTTGTAGGTCTTTTAACTGTTCGCGGACTGTAGCGAGGTGATTTTCTTGGGTTTGTAACTCTAATTCTTGAGCGCGAATTATTCCCTGCACCTGTTGCCATTCGCTATGGGTATGATTGGCCTCTAAAGCAGTTAATTTCTCCTGTTCTTGCTGTAAGGATAACTCTAACTGAGGAATTTCTCTAGTTAATACCTCTAACCGTTGACTAGAAATACTAATTTCCTCTTGCTGTCCCGATAATTGACGGGTTAAATCCTCTTTTTCTGTGGTTAAACGTTCTAAATCCTTGCTTAATTGTTGTAGAGATAATTGATTTTCCCGATGACTTTGACGGGTTTCGGTTAACTGTTGGGTTAACTGACTGATAAGATTATTGACTTGAGTAATTTTTTCTTCGTTGCGGGTAAGAATGCGATCGATTTCTGCTAATCTTTCCCGTAGAGATTCCGCTTCACTAGACTCCTTGGCAGAAATTTTACCAAAACGCAGCCCCGATCGCGTCGGTTGGCTGCCTCCAGTCATAGCACCAGTCATCTCTAATAACTCGCCATCCAAAGTAACGATGCGATATTGATTGATATAATAACGGGCAGAGTCTATATCCTCAAAAACCACCGTACTGCCAAAAATATAGTTAAAAACCTCCCGATACTGGGGTTGAAACTTAACCAAATTCACCGCTAAATCCAGATAACCCCGCGCGTGACGCACAGAGGAAATATCTTGGGGACGGGGGGGACGAATTTTATTCAGGGGTAAAAAAGTGGCCCTACCGATGCGACGCTGTTTTAGCAAGGCAATTCCGGCGGCCGCAACGCTATCATCTTGGACGACTACATGACCTAAACGACCTCCGGCGGCGATTTCAAGAGCAATTTGATAACGTTCCTCTACTTCCCCCAATTGTGCCACTAATCCGCAGATTCCGGGCAAATCTGACTGTAATAATATTTGAGTGGCATAGGTTCCCTGGGCCTCTTGTTGTGCTTGCTTGGTCGCTTCCAGTTTATCTAATTCCCTCTGTTTGTCCCGTTGTTCCTTGAGCAGACGTTTTTGGGTGTCCTGACTGATGACGCGATTTTGTTCAGCAAGGGTGAGTTTTTGGGCTAAATTTTGGCTATCGGGTTCCGCTTGATTAATTTTTTGTAATATTTCTTGACTTTCTTCGGTTTTTGTGCTAATAACTTGCTCTAATTCTTGCAGACGTTGACCAGCTTCTACTATATTAGTTTGCAATCGATCGCATCTTTCGGTCAATTGGGCCCGTTGGCTACGGTAGGGGTTTAATTGTTCCTGAAGACGGGTAATATTGCGGGAAAGGTCGCTTTGTTCTTTTACCCAAGCTTCTGACGCTTCCGCGAGACTACTTGCTTGCAGACGATGGTTTTCTAGGGTTTCCCTTGCGGTTTGGGTTGTCCGTAGGAGATTGGGTAAAATTTCAGTTTCTAAACGGCTTTTTTCAGCAGTAATCTGAGTTAATTCGAGATTATAGCGATTAATTTCCTCTAAAAGTCTTGTTTTCTGTGCCTGAGATTCTTTTTCGAGGTTTTCTAACTCTTTTTGCCGTTGTTGCTGTTGTTGTCGTTTGGCCTGTTGACTCGCTAATCGGGAAGTTAGGGACAGCTGTTCATCTTCCCCAAAAGCTTTGACCTGTTGATTGAGTTTCTCTAATTCTTGACTATTTTGGGCGATTTGTTCGGATAAATTGGCGATAGTCTCCGTTAAAACCTGTTTTTCCCTTTCCCCAGCTTGAATTTGTCCTTGTACTTGCTGGCAGCGTTGCTGGAGATTTTGCCAATGCAGGACAATTTCCCATTGTTGTTTTTCTTGGACTTGGGCCTTGAGTTTTTGGTATTTTTCGGCTTTAATGCGATCAAGTGCTAATTTCTCCAGAGATTTTTGCAATTCTGTGGCAATAATTTGGCAGCGTTCTTCTCTTTCTTTAACCGAATCGATATTATCCTTAGTTTTCTCAATTTTGCGGTCAAATTCGGCTACTCCTGCCAATTCGTCGATAATTTCCCGTCTTTCCTTAGCATTCATGCTGATAATTCGGGTTACGTCCCCCTGTAACACCACGTTGTACCCTTCGGGATAGATGCGTAAACGGTTCAACTGGTCGTGAAGTTCGCTAACCGTACAGGTTTCCCCATTGATATAGTAGGTAGAAGTATAGCTGCCACCCTTAGCCACTTTTAAGCGTCGGGAAACCGTCCAATCCCTATCGGTTGCGTCGGGAATATCGCTAACATCAAAAGTCACCGAAACACTCGCTTCGGTGCTATGACGTTGACTGTTATAGCTGTGATTGACTAAATCCGGTAATCTTTCGGCCCGCATTCCCTTGGATGTAGCTAATCCCAAGCAAAATAGCAATGCGTCGAGAATATTCGACTTTCCCGAACCATTTGGACCAGAAACCACCGTAAACCCCGGTAAAAAGGGGATGGGAGTCGTTCCCCCGAAGGATTTGAAGTGTGAGAGTTCGACCTTTTTGATGTAAACCATGGCGATAAGCAAAAATTAGGCAAGCTATCAGCTGTCAGCTTGAATCGATAAGGGATAACTCCGGTTTATCCTTGAAAATATCCTCAGACTTGACCGGAGATGAGTTTGATTAGTTGCGTAGTTTGAGAATTTTATGGGGATACCCTTATGAAAAATATAGCTGATAGTCCCCTTAGATGGCTTGAATCCATTCTTTGACTTGGTACTCTGTCCAGATGCCATTTTGCCAATAGGGATCCGCTTCGATTAATTCTCGCACTTCTGACTCGCTGGCTGCCTGATAAATTCCAAAAACTTGGCTTAAATCTGCCGTTGGTCCGATAGTAATGAGAATTCCCCGTTCTTTCTGTTGATTTAATCCCTCTAGATGCGCTTGACGATAGGGAGCGCGTTTTTCCAGCACGTTTTCACAATAACTACCCCAGATAACAAATTTCGGCATATTTGACCTGTACTCTCTTGATCTGTTGCTATTTTACGATCGAATCGTCAATCAGACTAAATCGATATAGAAAAGTGGGGGGTACACAGAATCTACATTTTACTATAGCGGTTTTCACAGAAGTGAGTCCCGATTGAAACCCTGAAACGCCTATCTATCGATGGATTCACTATACCTCATTAGACTGAAAAACGCTATATATAGATTAGCTAATCCAGATAGGTTTTCTATTGTATTTAAGTAGGTGGGTGGAATTAAATATAAGATGAAAGTAGGTTGGGTTGAAGCATGAAACCCAACGCCTAACCATTACCATTTGTCCTCCAAGATTAAGTTAGTATAACAAATACAGTCACTCACTCAAAGTTAATCCGTTCTCGTTCGACAACTAAAGGTCTTTTTAAAATTCTCATGTGCATTAAGCCAATATATTCCCCAATAATGCCGATAAAAAATAACTGCACCGAAGCGAGTAAAAATAGTCCGACAGTAACGGGTGCGGTTCCTAAAGGAAAATAATCCCAGAACAACAATTTGGCGATTAAATAACCTAACGCCACTAGCAAACTCAGCAGAGACAAAGCAAAACCCAAAAATGTAGCAATCCTCAAAGGAACACTAGAATGGCTGGTAATGCCTAACATTGCAGCGTCATAAAGCCTATAAAAATTTCGATAACTACTCTTCCCTTTTTTACGCTGCCGTTGTTTGTACTCAATCTCAGCACTGTCAAAGCCGATCTCTGAAATAATACCTCTTAGGTATGGATAAGGTTCGTCAATTTTTTTCAAAACTTCCACGACCTTTTTATCATAGAGTCCAAAACCTGTAAAATGAGCAGTAGGCTTAATATCCGATAACTGAGTGACAAGAAAGTAATAAAAACTCCGGATACTATACAGTAGAAAATTTTCTTCACTTGAAGTTTTTATTCCTTTGACTATGTGATAGCCCTCTTCCCATTTTTTGATAAAATCAACAATCAAGTCTGGTGGATCTTGTAAATCAGCAAAAATTAAGACAACAGCATCAGCATCTGGCTGAGTTATTCCATAGTAAATCGATCAAATTGCCCCAAAGTTTCGAGCATTAACGATAATTTTGACATTGGAATCTTTGATGCCAATACCTTTAAGAATGTCCACCGTTTTATCCTGAGAAGCATTATCAATAAATAGATGTTCATAATCATATTTTTCTAAGTCCGCAAAAATCTGTTTGACTTGAAGATAAATCTCTTCGATATTCCCCTCCTCATTATAGCAAGGAGTCACTACACTAATTTTTTTCATTGTCTATTTCCTCTAAAAACAAAGGTTTTATTCAAGAAATAAGAAACAATTGCTAGAGGCAATACTAAGATAGCTTGTGCCACTAAGATATTGATTCCTAGCATCTTAACAATTCGTAAGGATTCAGCGTTTAATAAGTAAATCACTAAATAAACACCAATAAAGCGAGTTAGTAGTCGATTATTTTGGTCTTTAAAAACGATAGCTCCGATAGTTTTAAAGTTGAATAATACCCCGCAAATAGTAGCGATAAGTAAGGAATAGCGATAATCTAATCCTAGACAAATCAGCAAGGCAAAGACAGAATAACCAAATAAGGTATTAATTACCCCCACTAACAAAAATCTAACAAATTTACTTTTTTGGAACAGATACATTTTTCAAGTTTATTTTGACAATTAGTGATTACATTGGTCTTTACCTTCTCCTCACCTGTAAAATGGCTAATACACTCTTTGTAGCATGGCCAGAGCCGATTGCACAATGCCATCCAAATCAAGTCCTTGTTGGGAACGTAAAACTGTTTGACTACCGGCGGTTTTAACTGCTTCTCTTTTTAACCTTAAAGGCTTAAATTCAACAGTTTCGCTCGACTGTGCCAGAACTTCTGCAACTGCACTTCCTAAACCGCCAATTCCATGTTCTTCTAGGGTGATTATCTTCTTAGTCTTTTGGGCAGATTGTAAGATAGATTGTTCATCTAGAGGGTAGAGAGTCGGCATACTCAAAACTTCAATAGAATAACCCTGCATCGTCAGTTTTTCAGCCGCTTTAACGGTTAAATCTAGCATTCCCCCTATACTGATTAAGGTCAAATCTGTTCCCGACTGTAACTCGATTGCCTTACCAATTTCAAACTGAGGTTCCCTAGGGTGAACTTGAGGTTCACCGGCTTTCCCTAATCTTAAATAACACGGACTAGATAGGTTAACAATAGCTTGAGTAGCTAATTTAGCTTCTAGAGGATCCCCTGGAGCGATAACAGTCATATTAGGCAACACTCTCATCACCGCCAAATCTTCCATGCCATGATGAGTATAACCCAGAGAACCGTAGGTCAGTCCACCACCAACAGCAACAATATTAACATTGAGATTGTGATAACAGACATCATTACGAATCTGTTCAAAACATCGCATGATCGGAAAATTGACAATAGAATAGGCAAAGACGATTTTGCCAGACATTGCTAGACCCGCAGCTATGCCGATCATGTTTTGTTCGGCAATACCCACATTCACAAATCGTTGAGGAAATTGGCCTGCAAATCCTTCGAGGACAGAATAGCCTAAGTCTCCGCAAAGAAGCCAAATCCTCTCATCTTTCTTGGCTATTTCACAAAGCGTATTGATAAAAGCTGTTCTCATGATTTCCCCTCAATTTCTGCTACGGCTTGTTCTAGTTGTTCTTGATTCGGTGACTTGTAATGCCAAGCCAGTTGATTTTCCATAAAACTGACTCCTTTTCCCTTAACAGTATGGGCGATAATACAGCTAGGTTTGCCCTTTTCAAAAGGAACACTATTGAAAGCATCTTCAATCTGCTGGAAATTATGACCGTCAATTTCTCGCACTGACCAACGAAATGCCTGGAATTTAGCTGTTAAGGGTTCAAGGTCAAGCACTTCTTTGACCGTGCCAAAACTCTGAATCTTGTTATAGTCCACAATAACAACTAGGTTATCGAGTTGATGCTGAGGCGCAAATAAAATTGATTCCCAGTTTGAGCCTTCATCCATTTCGCCATCACTAACTAGAACAAATACTCGGTAGGGTTTATCTTCACGTTTACCAGCTAGAGCTATACCACAACCGATAGGTAAACCATGACCTAAAGACCCGGTAGAGGCTTCTATTCCGGGTAGATAATGACTGATATGACCAGTTAACTTAGAACCATCTTGACAATAGGTTTCTAGCCATTCTAGGGGAAAAAATCCCCGTTCAGCCAGTACTGCGTAGAGAATAGCCGCACTATGACCTTTACTGAGAATAAATCGATCGCGGTCTAGCCAATTTGGGTTAGTCGGATCAACTCGGAGAATTTTGCCATATAGCACAGCTAATAAATCAGCCATGCTTAAACAACTGCCAATGTGAGAGGCATTGGCTCGATGAACCATCCGTAAAGCCTGAAGGCGGAGTGATTGAGCTAATTGATTAACTAGGATGTTTTGAGCCATTATTCTTTGACAAAGTAGGAAATATAGGGGTCATAAGGAAAGCGACAGAGTTTAACCATCTCTAAGCTTTCTAAGAGTGCGGTAGTTTCACCTGGAAATTCGGCGCAGTTTAGCTCATCAAAAGCAATAATTCCCCCCTTAACAACTCGAGGATAGAGATATTCAATTGCCACCTTAGTAGGTTCATAAATATCAAAATCCAAATAGAGAAGACTAATCAATAAATGAGGATTATTTTTGACATATTGGGGAATAGTTTGACAAGCATCTCCAGCTACTAACTCTACCTTAGCAATATGTCCTAAAGGACGATTTTTGTCGTGGATATCAACTAGAGATTGCAGTTCATTGATAATCCTGTCCGAAGTTTTAAAACCTCCTTCTTTTAAATGTTCTGAATCACCAGTTTTGATATCTTTTTCATGGAGTGAAGGAAACCCTTCAAAAGTATCAAATCCGATCACTTTGCGAGTATGATTATAGGGTTCAGAAATGGCAGAAAAATGATACCAAGACATCAATCCACCCCCTCCAAACACTCCACATTCAACAATACTGCCATTAGCCTGGAGGCTAAGTTTGAAAATTTCCCATCTCGTTAAAAATCGGGCAATGTCTTGGCGACGTACATGACGAGGAAATGTTGAGAGACGCTGGGTTATAGGTAGACCAGATACTTCAAAAGTCCTCGCTAAATCATCGGGAATGCTTTTTTCCTGTTGATTGTACTTAGCGGAATGATGTCCTAATTGACTCAATGATGATCGCGTTTCTGAATTCATTTTGTTATTCCTATTTGAGAACAATTTTTAGGTTCAAACTTGAATGGCATTTGAGGTCAAGTGATAATTTTTTTAAAATTATCCAATTGACAGATTGGGCAGGGATTTTTTAGGTAAATTAATGGGACATCTTTGATGTTGATTTTTACAATTTTAACCTCCATTATAAGGGCGACAAGATGCCCCTTAAATAAGATAGTCCATAACCAAACCATCACATCCGAAGCATATAAATAGGAACGATAGGGGGGCTTCTTAAGGAAAGTAAGCGAATTTGTTTGGCTAATTTTTCTATCATTTGCTTTCGATCACAAGTGAGTTTTTCTTAACATAAATTTTTGAATTTGTTGGCTATGTTTTTCTCGATGAAGGAAGAAAAAGTTAGTTTCTAGAGTCGTATCGTCCATGAGGAAAAATCGGGATAAATTATGATCACAAACGGTAAAGCAATCATAACCTATCTCAGCCATTAAGTCAATGATCTGATTAGGGTGGTAATTAAATTTTGCTGACCATTTTCTGAGCATCTCTGTAAAAATTATTGGTTTGTCTCGTTTAATTGTCTCCAGACCTCCTTGATAAACTAAAAGTTCTGCTCCTTCCACATCACATTTAATAAAATCTATCTTGACAGGATGTTCATCGATAAATTCATCCAACCTTTTCACTTCGCAAGTTATTTCTTTAATGGTTTCACTCTCCGTAATATTCACTAAAGACGCAGTGACAGAGGTATCGGGTTGAACGTAAAATTTTAACGTTTCGTTTTGATTAGAAAACCCAAAATTGTAGACAATGATATTTTCAATTTCCGAATTCAATTCTAGATTTTTTCTGAAATATTCAAAAGTTGACTTCACTGGTTCAAATGACCAGACTTTAGCTTGGTTAAATTGCTTGGCAATATTTAGAGAATACCAGCCGATATTCGCTCCTATATCAAAGATATTACAGGAGGCATCTAAAGTTGAAATTAACTCAAAAATCAAATAACTTTCTGCTGGCTCATGGAAATTAAAATTGAGGATTTCAAAGGGTATCGACCGTTTATCCTGCTGATTAAACCAGATATTGATTCCTTGTTCCCTAGAAGTAAATACAACTCCATCGTCTTGAATCCTAATACTAGCAATGTCAGTATCCTTGAGAAGTTCAGAATAGTCAAACAGAAGCTGGTGAAATTGATACATTTCATCAATATATTGCTGTTTATTGCTCTGTCCCAAATGATAGTGTGATTTCCTGTCCAATAACTTCATAAAAAACTCCCAATTGTACGTTTAAAACCTTCTTCAATGCTGGTCTGAGGTTGCCAGCCTAAGGCCAATAACTTAGAAATATCCGGACAATTCCGGGAGACTTGACTCGGAATATAATCGGGATTATCTTGGATGGGTTGGCGAAGGAGTTTTAATCCTTTTTCAGGAAATAAATCCACAAGTTTCACCGCCAATTCTAATATACTTATCTCCCCTTGAGGATTTCCTAAATTATAGGCTTGTCCATTCTCCCCCTTCAGAAGAATAGTTAAAAAACCTTGAACGGCATCGGCTAAATAACAAAAAGCGCGACGAGCGCTTCCGTCACTTTTCATAATTATATCACGATTGTTGACAATATCAGCTACAAAATCTGCATAGACTCGACCATCATCCAAGCTTAACCCCGGCCCATAAGTATGAAAAGGACGGACAATTTTAGTAGGAATGTTGTATTGATGAAACCAAGAAACACACATATTTTCGCCCATACGCTTGCTTTCAGCATAACAGGAACGAACTAAGGTCGGATCCAGATAACCATAATTATCTTCCCTAATTTGCTCACAAGAGGGATCAACTTTTCCATACACCTCACTACTACTGAAATAGAGAAAGCTTTCCACTTGATGGAGTTGAGCAAGTTCGAGAAGATTATAAGTTCCTACAGTATTCGCTAATAATGTTCCCACTGGATCTTTCCCATAATACTTCGGACTGGCTTGACTGGCAGCATGAATGATAAAATCTATTTTCAAGTCTAAAGAAATCGGACTAGAAACATCCTGCTCAATTAACTCTAAATCGGTTCTATTCTGGTAAAACTCCAATCGTTTTAAGGCTTTCTCCTTATTTCTGACTAAGCCAATCACTTTGATAGAAGAATGTTTTTTTTGTTCATTCAAATAGAGCAAGGTTTCCACGATGTAAGCTGGTAAAAATCCATTGGCTCCCGAAATAAAAACTGTTTTTCCTGCCAAAGTTTGCCAAGGTAAATCAGCTGCAATAATTTGCCTCAAATCTTGTTCAACAATTTTATGTCTCATAATTTTCTAACTCAGAAAAATATTGGTTTGTGATCCCGAATAATATCTAGTATCCCATCGAGGATAGATTTCCTTGCCGATGCTTTTAAGTCTAGCTGATCATTAGCCCAAATAAAACTCTCTAAAAGCCAGCAGCCAAAAAAGCCTGTACCTCCGGTAATAAATATCCGTTGTCCCCGCAATTCCTCCCACAGGGTTTTAGTATGGGCAAGAATGTGATTTAAGTCATTTGTTAGGTTAGGTTGCATCTTCAGCCCCGAATCATTACCAAGATTTCTTCCATGATTTTATCAGCATTTGACAAGTCTCCTACAAGGTTTCTGGTTCAACGCCTATTTCTCTTAATTTTTCAGCTAATTTGTGCCGTAACATTCGCTCCTGTTCGAGTTGATATTCAGTTTGTGCGACTCGTTCACTCCCCCATAATAACAGATTGCCCGACTTATCCCACCAACGCAACCAATAGGCTGTCACTTCAGCTTTTTTTCCCTGCCAGACTCCCAAAAATAAGTTAATCTCTGCTATCCAATAACGATTGTTTTCATCAGGTTTTTGTTGTTCATACCTTCCTTGATTT
>NZ_JADBVE010000258.1:0-5341 GCF_020245285.1 Microcystis sp. M31BS1 | reverse complement strand
ATTGAGGGAATGAATACCAAAATAAAGCTTATTAAAAGAATGAGTTATGGATTTACCAATTTTGAACATCTTCGACTTAAGCTGTTTGCTTGCTTTAATTCATAACAAAAATTAACACACGAAAACCAGAAGAGCCAATTCTCCACCTCTGACATCACTCAATACCCGATATAATCCCGATTAATTCCCAAAAACGATCGCTTTAATAGACACTTAATTTTACCACTGACCACTGCGCTTACACCAGATACAGGGGTTAAGAGAGAAAAATTTCTGAGTGCCACCCTCCCCAACGAAGTTTTTGATAAGTTCTGCTGGTATTACCGGGTTATTCTCCTCACAGGGAGAAAATTGATAGATTTCTGGTTAGTGTATCACAAGCTCAAGAAAAGGATAGCCAAATGCTTGCAGCTACCCTGTGCTGAGAGCATGGACTGGAGAATTAGTTCTCTTGTACTTAATTTATTTGGCAATTTTCTAGCCATTGTTCTAAATCTTGTAGTGACTGAAAATCTAACAAAGCTTCGCCTAAGTTTTCTAACTGTTCTAGGGAAAGACTGCGGATCTTCGGGGATAATTCCGGTGAAATGCCACCTATACGGCGATTTAATTGACGTAAAACGAGGTTAGCTTCTCCCTCTTGTAAACCTTCCGACCAGATTTCTTGATAGATAACAGATTCTTTCATGATGTCTTTCCTCAATAATCGTTGAATGATGTCTTTGTTTAATACTAACCCGGCTAGAATGGCGGTAGATGCGGCCAGATTGCTTTGTTCTCGACTATCGCTGATTTGCTCGATTTCTTGGGCAATTTGCCCCAGTAAGTTTTCTGGTTTCTCAGCTTGAGCGAGTATAGCGAAGGGAAATAGCCCTGGCGCTTGTAATAAGGTTTCTGAGGGTTGTTCCCAGAGTCTAATCACTTCAAATTGATGATAGGTTTTCCCTTGTTGATAGTCATTTTGTCGGACTTTGGGGGAGTTACTTTTCCTCAGATAAATCACCACTTGATGGATGGGTTTATGGGGATAGCATCGATAGAGTCTGGTGGCATAATCGAGCATTCTATAGGGAATGTCTTCTTTAGGGTCAGTTTGGAACTCGATATGTAAGATTAATTCTTCTGACTCCAAAAAGATTAACGTATCGGCTCTAATCGGTTCTAGGGATAATTCTGAGGGTTTAATTTCCGTTAAGTCTAAGGGTTTTCCTAGTAACCAAGTGGCTAAGTCTCTGGAATATTCAAGGGCGATAAATTTACAGGTGGAATCATACATTTTCAATTCAAATACAGGTCAAGCCTGACCTGTATTTTAACAAAATTAAACCCCTATCCCCAAAAATAACCAAAGGAGGGGTAAAACCCCTCCTAAAGACCAAGATATACTCAAAACTATCCTCAATGGGGATTTTATGCTTGGCGCTTACGAGAAGCAGCACCTAACCCCCAAAGATGATCGCTTCAAAAATCTCGTAGCGTTCCTTGCCGATGCGAATAATATAGATATCGTCTTGTTTCGAGGCGCTAAACGCTCCAGGAGCTGCCTGACTGGTATCTGCACCGATCGCTTTTCCCTTTTCAAAGAAAATGATACGCTTGCGACCATCGGGTTTGGTAACAGTGACATCCGCGCTACCGTTGCCCCGACGAGTGACACCAAAGGGACAAGATCCCGCCGGTTTTCCATCGCCCATCGAACAGGTAACATTACCCGTAGCATGGTAATTTGTCCCCGGTACTTTGGCATCGCTTTGGTTGTAATTATTGGAAATAAAGATTTTTAGGCGATAATTAGCCACTTCATTATTCCGGGCCGAGTTGCGAGTCAAACCCACTTGGATCGTATAATCGCCGTCCGCCGGTAGGATTCCCTCGTGGGCATTACCGACATTGTTCCCGATAACCATCGCCGCGTCTTTGCCCGGGACTTTTCCCGGTGCGAAAATATTGAAAGAAGCGCCCCCGTTATCACTCAAGAGGCTAACCGACATATTTTGTCCAGCATTGGCGCGAATTAGGTATTGAACGACTTGTTCTCCCTTGATTTTGCCTTGAATAGTGGTTCCTTCGGTTCCGGCTTTGAATTGCACTCGTTCTTTACGGATTTCGCTGAAAGCGGGGGAAGGCAGAATAACCGGGGTGGTGATTAAGGTGGCCAGTAAAAAAGCGGAAAAGAGTTTACGCATGATTTAAGTTTTTTCCCAAGTTAATTAGATGTTTTACAGCGATCGCTAGATTTGTTGACAATTGTACTATAACGTCCGTCTAGTTTTTTTCCGAACGGGCCGATTTCGCTTTTTCTAGGGTGTCTTGACAGTTGATTTTGGCGAATTCTTCGATTTGTTCTGGTTTCAAATTAAAATCTGAACCCGCTCTTGCTTTAATTTGTTTTAAGAGTTGATCGGTTTCCGATTGGGTTAGTAAACCCGCTTGTTTTCCCGTTTCCGTGGCGACACAAACACCGTAGGTTACACCACCTGTGAATCCGAGGGTTCCCAAGAATTTCCCTCCTAGAAACAATCCGATACCCGCACCGATAACACCCGTAGTAATAGCAATTAACAACACATAAACGGGTTTCATGCTTTTTTGATCTCCTCCAATGAAGACTAAGTGAGCGTGTTATTACATAGCGCCTTCGTCCACTTTGGAATAGGGTAGGTTTTTGATAAATTTGACGATCTGGTTGCCGTTGCGGTTAAAGGAACATTGGAAGGTATTGACCATTTTATCCGTCTCGTAAGTGCCATTCACTGCGTGAGTGCCGTCGGTGCGTTGTCCTTCGTATTTGACAACGATATTACCCGGCGAGGTTTTATAAGCATTAGCGGCGCGAGATTTGCAGGCCGACAACATGGTAGCAGTATTCGCGGCATAAACTGGTAAAGTAGCGACGAGGGCGATTCCGGTGGCGATGGCGCTGAATTTTATAGACTCGAACATGATTGATTTTCTTACAGAGTAAGAGGGGCGATAATCTCTAGGATGCGTTCAAGATTTTTCGATAACTACCTAATCGTTACCGAGAAGGTGAAAGGAACGGTATGATTGCCGTCTTTCGCTTCTCCCATGAGATAGACACGAATGGTATAGTCGCCATCTTTGGGGAGTTTAATTTTAGCCATGGCGTTGGGTCCTTGGGCAGAACTGTTATAAATCGCTACATTATTACTACCCGGCGGCAGGATATTAAAAAATACACTATGCTTGTCTTCTGGGTTGCCTGTCCCATCATCAGCAAGAGAAACCATCAGGGTTTGACCTTTTCTCGCTCTTAAGACAAAATCTCGGTATTCACGCCCTGTAATTGTCCCGTTGAGGGCGGCCATATCACTGCCCCGTTCAAAGTTCACTCTACCGCTTAACTGCGCTTGTAGAGGGGCGGTTAAACCCAAACCAAGGGATAAAGCGATCGCTACGGAAGCTAAAACGTTTCGAGGGGAAATAAGCGGAAAATGTTTCATGTTTATTTTTTGGGAAAGAGACTAGGGAGTAAAAATAATTTCGTCTCCCTAGTCGGGTAAATTGTCAAGGGGTTACGGAATTTTTAGCGGCGGAAAATCCTTTTATCCCTTGCGCTTGCGAGCTAATGCCCCTAAAGCACCCACTGTTACTAAACCTAAGATAGTACCCGGTTCGGGAACGGAAGTAGCGCGAGTAAATGTCAGTGTTGAATTATTTGAGTCTAAAACTCCACTTGAAGCATCAGCAACCCCGTTTGTACCGAATAGAGTTCCGAGAGGAGAATTTAATCCAAATGCATTTGCATTTGGAGAACCCGTTACAACAAATTGACTACGAGCGAATTGAGTACCAGACAGAATGATATTACCACCCACAACATTAAAAGCATTAGGACCCAGTGATGGGAATGTACCAATAACCGGTAGCGTGTATCCTAAAGCGGCAGGAGCGGAGGTGACGGAAAGAGCGGTAGCCGCGTATATCCCATCCGTGGTTAGTGCCGCGTCCGGCAACTCTATTGTCCCAGAAACTGTACCACTAACCGGGCCATCCACATTCGAGAAAGAAAAGCCAAAAGTAGCGGCGCTCGCACCAGATACAGGAGCGAGTAAAGATAGACCGATAAGGGCGACCCGACCACCGATCGATTTTTTGATAAGTGTTGATAATGTCATAGGTTTAAACTCCTCACAGAAAGGAATAAAGATAAACAGTCGTCAATATAGGGGAGTTTACGGAAAAGGTGATATCCGAAAATTCCTTATTTTTTTTGACCCCTTCCCGTTTTCTTAATACTTTTTTAAGAATTGGCTGAAGGCATTACCCTGAGAGGCTTGGAAAAATAGGAGTTCGGGCGATTCAGTTGAAGGGGCGCACCGCTACGCCGCTCCCTGCGGGATCCCCCCTAAGCGTACAGGAGAGCGAAGATGAATGTTTCAGTGAATTAACACCTGTCCCAAAAATGACTGGTAATTTGGTAGTACAATTATAGTAATCAGTAAAATAAGGAGGATTAAAGTAAATAACTATGTCTCAACCGATTACCATCGAAGATATCTATAAACTTTTCGAGAAAACTAACGAAAAGTTTGAACAATCACGCCAAGAATACGATCGCCGGGCGGCCGAAGCCAAGGCCGAAGCCGATCGCCGGGCGGCCGAAGCTGATCGCCGGGCGGCCGAAGCCAAGGCCGAATACGATCGCCGGGCGGCCGAAGCCAAGGCCGAATATGATCGCCAAGCGGCCGAATACGATCGCCGGGCAGCCGAAGCCAAGGCTGAAGCCGATCGCCGTTTAGCACAGCTAGAGAAAACAGTGGCAAATACCAGTCGTGCGGTGGATAGTTTAACCACTCGCTGGGGAAGATTTGTCGAGGAATTAGTGGAACCTGCGGTTATTCGCCTATTTCGTGCGAAGGGTATCGATGTCAAAGAAACCTACAGTCGCGCTAGGGTAAAACGCCAAGGAATCGCCATGGAGATTGATATTTTAGCCGTCGATGAAACCGAGGTAGTTTTAGTCGAATGTAAGTCTCGTTTATCGAAAGATGATGTTAATGAATTTCTAGAAAAATTAAGTCGATTTAAAGAAGCATTTCCCCACTATAAGAACTATCAAGCTTATGGTGCAGTGGCAGGAATAGAAATAGATGAAGGAGTAGATCGTTATGCCTATAAACAAGGTTTATTTGTGATTAAACCATCGGGAGAAACAGTAGAAATAATTAATGATTCTGGCTTTGAGCCTAAGTTATGGTAAAAGAATGATGCTCCCATCATAATTTTTTTCCCCCCTTCCCGTTTTCTTAATACTTTCTTTAAGGATTGGCTGAAAGCATTGCCCTGAAAGGCTTTGAGAAACAGAGGAGCGGGCGAT
>NZ_JADBVE010000257.1:0-20088 GCF_020245285.1 Microcystis sp. M31BS1 | reverse complement strand
TCTTCGGTTTTTGTTATGCAATGGACGGGGGTTATAAGGGATGGAACCCTTATATAGAAAGGCATTTGGCGATTTTTGTCAATTATTTTTGATCTAGAGCGAACTAATCAATTAAGTCTCTTGCCAGATAAGGATTTAGTCAATTTATGCCCCCCTATCGAACCATACTAAGTAACAAAGAACCTGCTGTTTTTTCTTTCTCCTGTTCTTGTTTGAGATTAGAACTTGATTATGTAGTCAATTGAGATTGAGAATATCAATGCCAGAGTTTATAAGGTTTTCATCGGTCTAGAGCGTATCAGAACCATCTGAAATGATTATAATTTGTCAAGTACACTTTATACTAATTTAGATGAGCTTACCCCAGATGATGTATAGAAAACTGGCGAACAAAATCCTTAAATTGGCTAATTCCCTATCTAGGTCATCGAAGCGATCTCTTTTAATGGTCAGCGATTGCCTGATTTTTTGTCTGACCATCTATCTAGCCTTCTCTCTCAGGTTGAATCTGAGCCTCGAATATCAGCAAATTAGACCTTTTTTCAGGGAAATATTCAGCTTAATTGCGATTAAACTTCTAGTTTTCTATCTCAGAGGTATTTACCGTCCCGTAGTACGTTATACAGGATTAGAGTTTCTTTCGTCCGTAATGCAAGCGGTTCTCTATAGTTCAGGGGTTTTAATCAGTCTGGCCTACTTTCAAAGGGATGCCTTTTTGCCGCGTTCAGTCCTGATTATCGACGCATTGTTAACCCTAGTATTGGTTATTGGGATCAGATTGTTGATTCGTTCTGTCTTTCACCGTCTTAACATTTACGTCAGTAGTGTCGATAGAGAACCGACAATTGTTATCTATGGTGCGGGGGTTGTGGGTCGTCAATTGGCACGTTCCCTACAAAATGACCCCCACTATCGTTTATTGGCCTTTGTTGATGATAATCCCGATTTGCAGCAGCGAGTTATCCAAGGCATTAGGGTTTATTCCCCCTCTCAATTGGCACTACTGCACCAAAAACGGGCCTTTGACTGGGTTATTCTCGCTATTCCGAATGTAGCCAAGGACAAAAAGCGGCAAATCATCGAAAGTCTAGAAACTTTACCCATCGACATTAAAACCATTCCTCCCCTCTCAAAAATTTTATCGGGAGAAGCGGTCATCAATCAGATTCGCAGTGTCGATGTCTCGGAATTATTAGGACGGGAAGAAATTCTACCCCATCCCGAACTTTTGGCAAAAAATGTCACGGGTAAAGCGGTGTTAGTCACCGGGGGTGGCGGTTCCATCGGTTCGGAATTATGCCGACAAATCGCCTTCCTCAAGCCAAAATGCTTGGTAATCTACGAATTAAACGAGTTTTCCCTCTACAAAATCGATCTCGATTTAAGTGAAAATTATGCCGATTTACGCAAGTATGCCTATCTAGGCAATGTTCTCGACCGCAATCATCTGGCCCGAGTCATCCAACAACACCAGATTGAGACAATTTATCACACGGCCGCCTATAAGCACGTTCCTCTTGTGGAAGCCAATCCTAGTCAGGGGGTTTACACTAATGTTTGGGGTAGTTTAAATGTCGCTCAGACCGCGATCGAGAATTCGGTTAGTAATTTAGTTCTCATTTCCACCGATAAGTCCGTCAGACCGACTAACATTATGGGGGCCAGCAAACGCTGTGCTGAGTTAGTCGTGCAAGCTTTGGCCGCTTTACCCGACACTTCCACCTGTTGCGCGATCGTCCGCTTTGGCAATGTTCTCGATAGTAGCGGTTCCGTGGTGCCGCGTTTCCGGGAACAAATCGCCCAACGTAAGAATATTACCCTCACCCATCGCGATATTATTCGCTATTTTATGTCTATTCCCGAGGCGGTGCGTTTGGTTATACAAGCAGGAGCCATGGCCCGAGGGGGTGAGGTATTCCTGTTAGATATGGGTGAACCGGTAAGAATTTACGATTTGGCCCTACAGATGATTCGTTTAAGTGGCTTGGAATTAGGGCAAGATATTGATATTAAAATCACGGGATTAAGACCAGGGGAAAAACTCTACGAAGAATTATTAATCGATACCGATAAAGCTCGTCCCACCGCTCACCCCAAGATTTTTTGCGCTCATGAACACTTTCTTGTTTGGGACGAATTGCAAATCAAATTAGAGCAACTGCTTAATTCTATTCAAGTTAATGACCGTCAGGGCTTAGTTAAGTCCCTACAAGATTTAGTTCCCGAATACCGGACCTCGCAGCAAATAGCCGGTAATTTGTCAAGTAAAAAGTAAAAAAGAGCAGTTTTAGCGAGTGCATCCCACATTTGCAGAAATACCGACAATTAGCAATTATCAGTGACTCTTAAATTAGTACAAAAATATGAACAATCGCGTGTAAGCATCCCACCGAAAAACTAATGCGCTCCGGGGTTTGGGCCCCAACGGGGGGTTTGGGTAGGGTTGATTCATGAATCAACCCTACTATCACTAAACCCTAGGGTTGAGTGATAAAACCGAAAGTAACGCCCAATTTTAGGAGAAAGTTTCCCCTTAAAAATCCCAAATTAGTAGATTTACAAAAATGAGATGCACCAGTTTTATATCTCGTCTTTTTCACCAAATTTATTAATCTAATTGAACCGAATGCTCTTGTTTTAATTGCTTTTGGATAGTTTTTACTGTCCGCTCAATTTTATTGATCCCGCGAGAAGAAGGGCGATTTATTCTATCAGCTAGAGGAGAAGTTTGTTGAATAGCAATGCTTAAATAAAGAGGAAAAGCGAGGGTAAAGGCTAAAAAAAGACGTTGTAACATGATCCACTCCCACAAAAGTTCTTCAGCGAATTTTAACCGGCCGAAACTTTTCCCAGAATAACCACTAACTAGGAAAATTTCAGCTAGTTTGTGACAGTCCGGCAATTGGTGGGGCAATCCTAAAGAATTAGCGCTGAAACCCTCAACCCTAGACCGAGAGTCTGATACATTGATCTAGGAACATGATCGATCGCTCTATCTATGCACAAAATTCCAGTTACTGTGATCACGGGTTTTCTGGGTGCGGGAAAAACTACCCTCATCCGTCATCTACTGCAAAATAATCAAGGCCGACGGGTGGCCGTTATGGTCAATGAATTCGGAGAAGTGGGAATTGATGGTGATTTATTGAAAAGTTGTCAGACCTGCGACGACAACCCCAACGATAATATTGTGGAATTGACCAACGGTTGTCTGTGCTGCACAGTACAGGAAGAGTTTCTCCCCACCATGCAGAAATTGCTGGAACGACGGCAACAGTTGGATTGTATGCTGATCGAAACTTCGGGGTTAGCTTTACCTAAACCTCTGGTTCAAGCTTTTCGCTGGCCGGAAATCCGCAACGGTGCCACGGTGGACGGAGTAATCACGGTGGTGGATGGTTTTGCTGTCGCTAGGGGTCGTCTGGTGGCGGATTTGGACGCTTTAACGGCACAAAGGCAAGCAGACCCCAATTTAGAACACGAAACGCCCATTGAGGAGTTATTTGAGGATCAGTTAGCCTGCGCTGACCTGGTACTTTTAACTAAAACCGATCTCATCAGCGAAATTGAATTAGAAAAAATTATTAATTGGCTGAAAACACAACTGCGATCGACGGTAAAAATAGTTACTTGTGCCGATGGACAAATTAGCCCCGATGTGCTATTGGGATTTAATGCCGCCGTCGAGGATGATTTAGCTAGTCGTCCTAGTCATCATGATCACGAGGAAGAACACGATCACGATGAGGAGATCAATTCTGTGCAGTTTTGCCTCGATTCTCCCGTAGATGCCCGAATTTTGACCCAACGGCTCAAAGAATTGGTGGCC
This sequence comes from Microcystis sp. M31BS1, assembly GCF_020245285.1. Taxonomy (NCBI): domain Bacteria; kingdom Bacillati; phylum Cyanobacteriota; class Cyanophyceae; order Chroococcales; family Microcystaceae; genus Microcystis; species Microcystis sp. M31BS1. Next base: position 16,259 of record NZ_JADBVE010000257.1, on the reverse strand, counting down.
CGAGAAGAAATCTATCGGGTTAAGGGATTTGTTAATGTGGCCCATAAACCGATGCGTATGGTGTTACAGGGAGTCGGTGATCGCTTTGATTCTTTCTTCGACCGACCCTGGCAATCCACGGAAATGCGGCAAACTCGCTTGGTCTTTATCGGCCGCTCCCTCGATAGTCAGAGAATCGAGCAGGCCTTAACTAGGGTTTGCTGAATAAATGTGAAATGTAGGCAAGGTAAGAGTTTTGTGGCTTTTCTCGCGAAACAGGTGCAAGATTTTGAGAGAATCGTCGTTCAAAACCTTGCGTCTTCATCGGCCCGCGTCCTGTAGGGGCGAAGCATTCGGGCAATAACCTATCGGTGAAACTGGAGATTTTCTAACCGAATGCTTCGCCCGTACTTTTTGCCGCAAACCCTAACTAGGGTTTGCTGAAGAAGTTTTTCCTAGGGACAGGGTGTGGGGTAGGGAGATTATTTTTATTTATTCTCCCCTCTCCCTTCTCCTTTCTCCTCCTCTACAATAATTACTCGCAGCCAGAAATACGTTGGGTACTATCATACTTTGTGCTTTTTGTCAAAAAAACTTTTTTTTTGCAATAAAACTACACAAAAAAAAGATCATCGTTATGGGTGAAATTGACTGATTTGACCGTCTTAATTAGGATCACCTTCTAGGTGTGGCAAGGGTTTCAACCATTGCTGCCCAAAAAAGCACAGAATAACCCACTATGAAATTCTATCAAATCGCTGTAACCCTTGTAACATCGTTGTTAAATAAAAATCTTTCTCAATTAATTCTTAAGAATTTGTAAATATTGCGGAATGTTAATTTAAATATTCTCAAGTTTTTGGAGTCAATAAATAATTTTTGCTTATCTTTAGCCCACATTGGGTTAGGAGTCAGGAGTCAGGAGTCAGGAGACAGGAGACAGGAGTCAGGAGACAGGAGATAGGAGACAGGAGATAGGAGACAGGAGACAGGAGACAGGAGAGAGGAGACAGGAGACAAGGGGCAGCTTTGTTCTCCCCACACCCCACACCCCACCTCCCACTGATCACAGAAAAAGCTCCGGCGCTCGATCGCCCGGATAGATGGTCGGGGATTTGGGTTAGGGTAGTAAAAGATACAGATTACCCACCCTTCCAGACCAACAATTATGACGAACACCAGTAACCCGCTGCTTGCCGGTCAAGGATTACCGGCTTTTGACCAAATCCAACCCGGCCTAATTGTCCCTGGCATGACGCAACTTTTGCAGGAACTGGCCAGAGAATTAACCGATTTAGAAGCGCAGATTGCCCCCACCTGGGAAAAATTAGTCGAACCCCTCACCCGGATCGAAGAACGTTTAAGCTGGAGTTGGGGGATTATCGGTCATCTGATGGGGGTAAAAAATAGCCCGGAATTGCGTCAAGCTTACGAAACCGTACAACCACAGGTAGTCGAGTTTATTAGCCGTTTAAGCCAAAGTAAACCCATTTATGAGGCATTCTCGTCCCTGCGTCAAGGGGAAAGCTGGGGGCAATTAGACGAGGCACAACAGCGCATTGTCGAAGCTTCTCTGCGGGATGCCCAATTGGCCGGGGTGGGATTGGTAGGGGAGAAAAAAGACAGATTTAACGCGATTCAACTGGAATTAGCGGAAATCACCACGAAATTTTCTAATAACCTCCTCGATGCCACCAAAGCTTTTCAACTAAAACTAACAACCCCAGAAGATATCGCCGGTTTACCCCCTAGTCTCCTCAGTTTAGCCGCCCAAACCGCCCGGGGCCAAGGGGAAACTAACGCCAGCACCGAAACTGGTCCCTGGGTGATTACCCTCGATTTTCCCAGTTATTTCCCCTTTATGAAGTACAGCGATAATCGGGAATTGCGGGAAAAACTCTATAAAGCCTACGTTAGTCGGGCTGATCTGGGAGAATTGGATAATAATCCCTTAATCGATCGCATTTTGCAACTTCGTCAGGAACAGGCCCATCTTTTAGGTTATAGTACCTACGCCGAGGTCAGTCTTGCCCGCAAAATGGCCAATTCTGTGGATGAAATCGAGAAATTGCTTGACAATTTACGCCAAGTAAGCTATAAAGCGGCAAAACAGGATTTAGAGGCCTTAAAAACTTTTGCGGGAACCGACGATCTCAAGCATTGGGATATAGCCTATTGGTCAGAAAAACAGCGTCAGGCCAAGTTTAACTTTAGTGCCGAGGAATTACGCCCCTATTTCCCCCTACCACGGGTTTTAGAAGGCATATTTAGCCTCGCTAAACGGATTTTTGGGGTGGAAATTATCGCTACCGACGGTAAAGCACCTATCTGGCATCCTGATGTGCGTTATTTCCAGATTAACGACGAAAAGGGCGAAAAAATCGCCTATTTCTACCTCGATGCCTACAGTCGTCCCGCCGAAAAACGCGGCGGTGCTTGGATGGATGTCTGTATCGGTCGCGCCAAAACTGGTGCCGAGGTGCGTTTACCTGTGGCCTATTTAATCTGCAATCAAACGCCTCCAGTGGACGGAAACCCCAGTTTAATGACCTTTGAGGAGGTAACTACCCTATTTCACGAATTTGGCCACGGTTTACAGCATATGTTAACCACTGTGGATTATTCTGGCGCGGCGGGTATTAATAACGTTGAGTGGGACGCGGTGGAATTGCCCAGTCAATTTATGGAAAATTGGTGTTATGATCGCCCTACTTTAATGAGTATGGCCAAACACTACGAAACCGGTGAAACTCTCCCCGAACATTACTATCAAAAACTGCTCCTAGCTAAGAATTATATGAGCGGTTCGGCTATGCTGCGTCAGTTACATTTGTCTTTAGTAGATTTGGAATTACACCATCGTTATCAACCCAATGGCGGCGAAACTCCTAAACAAGTCAGACAGCGTTTAGCGGCGACGACGACGATCATTCCTCCCCTACCAGAAGATGCTTTCTTATGTTCTTTTGGGCATATTTTCGCTGGCGGTTATGCGGCGGGTTACTATAGTTATAAATGGGCAGAAGTTCTCAGCGCCGATGCTTTTGCCGCTTTCGAGGAAGTGGGATTAGATAACGAAGAAGCAGTGAAAGCGATCGGCCGCCGTTTTCGCGATACTGTCTTAGCTATGGGGGGAAGTTCCCATCCTATGAATGTTTTTAAAGCTTTCCGCGGTCGCGAACCTAGTACCGAGCCTCTCCTCCGTCATAGCGGCTTATAAAAGTAACCAAACACTTTTCTTTGTGGTGCGTTACGGCAATATTTAGCTCTTGATTTTTTCCCTAAAAACAAGGGATTGTCTGACGCACCCTACTTGACTATCTTGTGATAAGTAGGTAGGCGTTAAAAGTTGTCAGACACCCCCCTTATCAAGGGGGGGACTAAGGGGGGATCGGCACCCCCCTTATCAAGGGGGGACTAAGGGGGGATCGAACCTAAAATCCATTTTTAATTTAATTATAACCAGCTACTTAGCATATCAGGAAAAAAAGTTAACTAACAGGAGTCAACTTTAATGAGTATCGCATTTTTTCAAGATCTGATCGAATCGGTAGAGAGTCTATCCATTGAAGACCAAGATTATTTGTTTGAGCTAATTCGTAAAAGACGCATTGAGAAACGCCGGGAGGAGATGGCTAAAAATGGCGAAGAAACCTTAAAATCTTTAGCGATGGGAACAGCAAAAAAAGGCAGCACTGAAGAGATAATGGCTTATTTGTTAGAGGATGAAGAATAATGAAATTAGTTGCTGACAAAAGCTTTAAAAGAGCTTTTCAACGCTTAATCAGCAAAAATCCTCAACTACAAAGCAAGGTATCAGAGGTTCTACATTTGTTAGAAGATAATCCCTTTACCCCTTCTTTAAAATCTCATAAGCTGACAGGTAGATTAGAAGGTTATTGGTCATGTTCTGTTAGTTATGATTGCCGTATTATTTTTACTTTTCGTCAAGATACTGATTCAGGAGAAACTTTAATTGTTATAGTTGATATTGGCAAACACGATCAAGTTTACTAATTTATCTCTTGAATTTGTTCTTTCTTATCAATTGTATAATCACAGTACGATATCGCCTACTTTTCTAGGGTGCGTTCCTGGAAATTTTTGGGTCTGAAACCCCTTAACTACTGTATATTTTTATTAAGAATTATCTGTCCCTTGTAACATTAAATCTTAATTCTTAACAAATGACCATAGATTATCAGAGAAAAACTGATTATAATAAAGGGAACTGAACAGAACTGCTCGATCGATAGATAACTGATTAATTAAAGTTTTATTACTTTTGATGGCCTGGGATTAAGATAAGTAAATTTATTCTTGATCGCCCCTTGGAAGTGAGAAGAAATAGTTTTAATAAACAAAGAGTTTTCAACTTGGCAAAAATCCTCTGGGGGAAATACACATGGAAGTTCTAACCGAGACAATTAACCCAACTTCGATCGAACGGGAACCGATCCATCTCTATAACCGAATTCAACCGCACGGAGTGCTTTTAGTTCTCAGCGAACCAGAGCTAAAAGTCAGCCAAACTAGCAGTAATAGCCGCAGTTTATTGGGGATTTCTCCGGGGGAAATTATCGGTAAAACCCTAGAGGAAATCTTCGATCCCTTTCAGATCGATCCTCTAAAATCAGCCATAGAAAATAACGATTTTGATGCTATCAATCCCTCCAAAATTTGGGCGCGGGTTAAAGGGGATGATTTTGCTGTCTTTGATGCTATTTTCCACCGCAACGCCGAACAAATGCTGATTTTAGAGTTAGAACCAGCTATTTCCTATGAAAACATTCCTTTCCTGAGATTCTATCACCTAGCCAAAACTTCGATCGATAAACTTGAAGCCACCCGTAGCCTGAAAGATTTCTGTAATATCATCGTTAAAGAAGTGCGAAAAATGACAGGATTCGATCGAGTTATGTTATACAAATTCGACGAAGAAGATAACGGTGATGTGATAGCAGAAGACAAAATAGAGCAACTAGAACCCTATCTCGGTTTACGTTATCCCGCTTCCGATATCCCTCTCCCGGCACGAAATTTATTAAGTGCTAATTGGATTCGACAGATTCCCGATGCTACCTCTGAACCCGTCGATCTAGTGCCTAGTCTTCATCCCGAAACCCAACAACCCTTAAATTTAACCCTGTCCAGTCTTAGAAGTGCTTCTCCCTGTCATTTAGAATACCTGCATAATATGGGAGTGGGAGCATCTCTAACGATTTCTCTGATTGAAAATAAACGTCTCTGGGGCATTATTGCCTGTCATCACCGCACCCCTAAATATGTACCCTACGAACTCCGTAAAGCTTGTGAGTTCTTAGGAAGAGTAATTTTCTCGGAAATATCGGCACGGGAAGAAACCGAGGATTATGACTATCGAGTAAAATTAACCTTTGTGCAATCGCAATTAATCGATTATATGGCGGAAGCTAATAACTTTATTGATGGATTAATTGCCCATAAACCGAATCTGCTCGATCTAACTAAAGCCACGGGAGCTGCTATTTGTTTAGGCGGCAATTATACCTTAATTGGAGTAACACCGAGCGAAGAAGAACTAAATTATCTGATTACTTGGCTAGAAAAAAACGTCCATGAAGATGTTTACTATACCAATTCCTTACCGCGAATTTATGCCGATGCGGGTAAGTTTAAAGACATTGCCAGTGGTTTACTAGCAATTCCCATTTCTAAACGTAATTATCTCCTCTGGTTTCGTCCGGAAGTAATTCAAACCGTGAACTGGGGTGGTGATCCGGGTAAAGCGATCGAAACGACTGCCATAGATGGTGATATTCGTCTCTGTCCGCGTAAATCTTTCTCCCTCTGGAAAGAAACCGTTCGCCTCAAATCTTTCCCCTGGAAAGCAGTAGAAATTAACGCCGCACTAGAATTACGAAAAGCGATCGTCAATATCATCTTAAAACAAGCCGATGAATTGGCCCGTTTAGCGCGGGATTTGGAACTATCAAACGCCGAATTAAAAAAATTCGCCTACGTCGCCTCCCACGATTTACAGGAACCCCTCAATCAAGTCGCCAACTATGTGCAGTTGCTAGAAATGCGCTACACCGAAGAACTGGACGAAGATGCTAAAGAATTTATTACTTTTGCCGTCGAAGGTGTCAGTTTGATGCAAACATTAATAGATGATGTGCTGGCTTACTCGAAAGTGGATATGCAGGCGGTAGAGTTTAATACCATCGATGCTAATCTGGCACTGGAAAAAGCTCTCGCTAACCTGAAAGGGAGAATTCAGGAAAGTCAAGCTGTGATCACCGTTGATCCTTTGCCAATTGTCATGGCAGATAAAACCCAGTTAATGCAATTGTTCCAAAATCTCATCGGTAATGCCATTAAATTCCGAGGAAAAGCAACCCCCACTATTCATATTGCTGCTCAACGTCAAGAGGAGGAATGGCTGTTCTCTATTAGCGATAATGGAATTGGCATCGATCCCCGATTTTCCGAACGCATTTTCGTGATTTTCCAACGACTGCACACCCGCGACGAGTACCCCGGCACAGGTATGGGTTTGGCGATTTGCAAGAAAATTATCGAGTGTCATCGCGGACGAATTTGGGTAGAATCCCAATTAGGCAAAGGAGCGGTTTTCTATTTTACAATTCCCCTAGGAGGTAACGAGCGTGAGCGCTGGCGAGGACGTGCCACACAAAATTATCTTATTAGTGGAGGACAGTAAAGCTGATATTCGCCTCATCCAAGAGGCATTAAAAACTAGCACCGTCCCGCATGAATTAGTTATCGTTAGGGACGGTGTCAACGCCATGGATTATCTGCGTCGAGAAGGGGAGTATCTCGATTCTCCCCGTCCTAATCTGATTCTTCTCGATCTGAATTTGCCCAGAAAAGACGGACGGGAGGTATTAGCGGAAATCAAAAACGATCCCAGTTTAAAAAGAATTCCTGTGGTGGTTTTAACCACGTCTCGCAACGAGGAGGATATTTTTCATAGCTATGAACTGCACGTTAATTGTTATATAACCAAGTCGCGCAATCTCAACGATTTGTTCAAAATTGTCAAAAATATCGAGGCTTTTTGGTTAGAAACCGCTACTTTACCAACGGAGTGAATCATGATCAGTTATCAGTTATTCAGTTATCAGTTATCAGGAGTCAGGAGTCAGGAGTCAGCTTTATTCTCCCCACACCCCACACCCCACACCCCACACCCTACACCCCACTTCCTAACCTCCCAAATCTCTTTAACTCTTGATTAAAAAATGGGACTCTCGCAGGATATAAAAGTTCTTTTAATCGAGGATAATTTAGCCGAAGCTCGATTATTAAAGGAAATTCTTAAGGGTAATGAAAAAAAAGAATTTCATCTGGTTAATGTGTCAAGATTATCCGAGGCGATTTCTCTGTTACAACAAACAAATTTTGATGTAATTTTATTAGATCTAACTTTACCAGATAGTCAGGGTTTGGAATCCTTAGCTCCCCTTTTAATTACCGCTCCGAAATTGCCAATCGTGGTTTTAACTAATACTAATGATGATAATTTAGCTTTGGCAGCACTGCGTCAGGGAGCGCAGGATTATTTAATTAAAAGAGAAGTAAGTTTAGAAATTTTAACTCGATCGCTATGTTATGCGATCGAGCGAAAACAGATGGAGGAAGCTTTACGAGAATCCAACGAAGCTTTAAAAATGAGCGTGATTGAACGCACTAATCAACTGGAAAAAGCTCAGGAATTAAATCAGTTAAAAACTGAATTTGTTTCCATGTTATCCCACGATTTTCGCAATCCTTTAAATAAAATTTTACTCTCGGCTGGATTATTAGAAGAAAGTCGCGATCGGTTGACAAAAGATCAGCAAGTTAGCTATTTTCGCATGATTCGATCGGCCATTAAAGACATGGATCAATTGCTCACAGAAGTGTTATTAATTGGCCGGGCCGATTCCGGGAGATTATACTGTCAATTTGATCCGGTGGATTTGCTGGATTATTGTCAGAAATTGGTAGAATCTTTTACGGTTAAGCCGGAGCCGCAATTAGCAATTATTTTCCAAATTGAGGGCAGCTTAGAAAGAGGACTTTGGGATATAAATTTAATTAAACATATCTTGACAAATTTACTGGGAAATGCTCTCAAATATTCACCCCAAGGAAACCCCGTAGAATTTAAGATTATTGTCGAATCCGAGCAGGTAGTCTTTAAAATTATTGATCGAGGAATTGGTATTCCCAGCAAAGATAAAGGAAATTTATTTAAACCTTTTTATCGCGGTAGCAATGTCGATAATATTCAAGGAACGGGATTAGGATTAGCCATTGTCGGACGCTGTGTGGAAGCGCACAAAGGACAAATTTACCTGGAAAGTGAGGAAGGAAAAGGCACAAAGATCACGGTGATTCTACCGATTATTACCGACATTGAACACCTAAATTGAGATGAATAATAGGGTGAGATCACAATTTTTTTTTCTGTCCTCGCTCCCTATCTACCTATTTCTTGGATTAAGGGGACGAACGACAAAAATACCGATGGCTTTGTCCACTTTAGTGATATATTTTTCTAGGTCTTTAGCAATGGTAACTTGACCAGCAGGAGAGGCATGAATTAAGCCAATTTTGCCATCGGAAAAGCGATAAACTAGACCGGTATGGGTGGTATCTAAACCAGGGATATTAGTCACGACACCGATAATATCGCCAGCTTGTAGTTGTGGATAAATATCTTTAATCTTAGGGGTGGGAATATAGGTTAAGGATAAACTCTCTAATTGCCGTTCTACCTGTTGAATACAATCGTAATTACTTTGAGTTTTTAACTGGGGATATAGAGGTCGATTTTTACTCATAAAATTGAGCTTTTTGTCAAGAGTAATTCCTCCTAATTTGTGAGTAATATTTTCTAGATTACCTCGTTTTTGGTTGTCATTAATCCAATCGGAAAAGTAATGCAAGCGACTACAATAACCGTCGAGAATACCGTGGCGATAACGCTGATTTAAAACCTGCTGACTAAAAGCAGAATACTGATAATTTTTTAAAGCAAAATTGTGACTCAAAGCGAGAACTGTTTCCACAAAAAGGACACAATCAAACTCTTTTAAAGAGATAAATAATTTTTCTGTTGCCGAGCGATCGAGTAATCCTGCTTGATATTTTGCTCCTAAAAATTGAGTGGCGATATTCTGAATTATATCAGCCATGAGTAAGCGATCGAGTTGTTGATTTTGGGCATACTGTACCAGTTTTTGATAATTAGGATCCCTGACTTCTCGAACAAGAATAGTTTCCGATCGAGCTATACTCAAGGGAATTAAAACAGGATTAATTAATAAATAGGGTAAAGTTATCCAATTAAAAAACATTGTCGATCGATTACTGAAAATAATAAGGGTTTATCACCGACTAATACAAATTAACTACCGGAGTTATAATCTGCTGGGTTTAACTGGTATTTCTCATTGTATTCTACTACATAAGTAGGTGGTTATAATTAAATTAAAAATGGATTTTAGGTTCGATCCCCCCTGCCCCCCTTAATAAGGGGGGTGCCGATAGGCGGGGGGATCCCCCCTTAATCCCCCCTTAATAAGGGGGGCATCTGATAATTTTTAACGCCTACCTACATATAGCAATTATCTTAATGGTGAGTTATCAGGGTTTCGTTTTGGGGAGACTCCGAGACGATGGAATTGAATTAGCAATGATCAATTCCGAGACAGAAAAGGGGTTTCTCGGAGAAACCCCTTTTCTACTCATGCAAAAGGGGGAATACATAATCATTTTTTAATAACTGGATTTAGTATCAGTCATCGACACAATTTTGAGTAAACCTCTAACCTAGTTATACTAAATCCGTTTTTAATAGTACGCTTAACTCCTAAGTCTAGGTACTTAAGACGTGCGATAGTCAAAGGATTTTCGCGGTCGCTGGTTGATAAAATCCGTCACTCGATCTACGCTTGTTTGAAGATTTGACGGATGCCATTCTCGTCATTTTCTTGATTCCTAAACATCTGTCTCATTGCATTACTTCTAATGGGCTTCTGACTTTTGCCATCATTGATTTTTATAGATATTTGTGGTACATTACATTACAAAAGACGTAGCAATCAGCAGAGAACCTTGTCTATGACTGTCTGCTCGTTGAATTAATCCTTTCATATACCCTAAATTAAGGAGAAGACTATGGCTAATCGATTGGATGTAAGGAAGGTGATGCGGGGTGATAAAGACCTGAGCGGTGCTGACCTGAGCGGTGCTAACCTGAGCGGTGCTAACCTGAGCGATGCTAACCTGAGCGGTGCTGACCTGAGCCGTCCTTTCCTGAGCGATGCTGACCTGAGCCGTGCTAAACTGAGGGGTGCTAACCTGAAAGGTACGAAAATGCCCGAAGGCTGGGAATTTAGTGTCAGAGATAGTTAATCATTTCTGAAGCATTCGATCGAAATCTGGCGTTGCTGAGTAGCGGTATGATTTGGCAAAATTCTCAACCAGTTTTCAGAGCTTTTAGCAGTCAACTCATTCTTTGAATCGGCAACGCTTGTCTCAAACTTATTGGAAACGACTATAACAGCGACATCTCGTCCGAGATGCCATTTTCTACCACTTTTTATTAAAAAAGTCAATAGATTAAATATTAATTTTTGTGAAGAAAAGCTTGAGCAGTTACTCCGAAAGCTCTTTACCATCTGTTACAAAATATGGCAAGATATTTATCGAATTGTGTCAAAACCCAGAGTAAATGCTCATTAGGGTTACATTTTCTGATACAAAACAGAAACATATATCTAAATACCTTAAACAAAGGGCGATCGTCATCTGATGACGAAAATCCCTTCATACCAGACTCAGCAATTCTAAGGAGAACCATCATATATGTTCACTCACGTCAAGTCCACCATTCGTCACATAGTTCCTGACGGGTTGAATGGTCGATCGCTGGTCAAGGTGGTCTATGTCGTGCTAGAACCTCAGTACCAAAGTGCGCTGAGTAGTGCGGTCAGGGAAATCAACGCTAACAACCCGAAACTAGCGATCGAAATTAGTGGTTATTTAATCGAAGAACTGCGCGATGGGGAAAACTATCGCAATTTTCAAGAGGATGTGGCCAAAGCTAATATTTTCATCGCTTCTCTTATCTTTATCGAAGATTTAGCCGATAAAGTTGTGGCCGCTGTCGGTCCCCATCGGGATAAATTAGATGCGGCGATCGTCTTTCCCTCCATGCCCCAGGTAATGCGCTTAAATAAATTAGGTTGCTTTTCCATGGCTCAATTGGGACAGTCTAAGAGTGTCATCGCTAACTTTATGAAAAAGCGCAAGGAAAACTCCGGCGCTGGTTTCCAAGACGCGATGTTAAAGTTATTGCGAACCTTACCGCAAGTCCTGAAATACCTCCCCATGGAAAAAGCTCAGGACGCACGCAACTTTATGTTAAGTTTCCAGTATTGGCTAGGAGGTTCCGCAGAAAATTTAGAGAACTTCCTGTTAATGTTGGCCGATAAGTACGTCTTCGATAACAAGGATGACAGTGTAGTTTACAAGGAACCGGTAGTTTATCCAGATCTGGGTATCTGGCATCCTTTATCCATGAAAATGTTCGAGGATGTCAAGGAATACTTCGCTTGGTACAATAATCGCAGTGATATTGCCGATGACCTAAAAGACCCCTTAGCTCCCTGTGTTGGCTTAATTTTACAGAGAACTCACCTCGTTACTGGTGATGACGCTCATTATGTCGCTCTCGTGCAGGAATTCGAGTCTATGGGTGCGCGAGTCCTTCCCGTTTTTGCCGGGGGATTAGACTTTTCTAAACCGGTAGAAGAATATTTCTGGGATAAAAGCTTAAAAGGAGTGGAAGCGGTTGCTATTGTTGATACGGTAATTTCCCTGACGGGATTTGCTTTAGTGGGGGGTCCAGCGCGACAAGATCATCCGAAAGCGATAGAATCCTTAAAACGTCTCAATCGTCCCTATATGTGCGCGTTACCGCTAGTTTTCCAAACCACTCAGGAATGGGAAGAAAGCGATTTGGGGTTACACCCGATTCAAGTAGCGCTACAGATTGCCATTCCCGAATTAGACGGTGCGATCGAACCTATTATATTATCAGGCCGGGATGGGGCTACGGGTAAAGCGATCGCTTTACAGGATCGGGTAGAAGCGATCGCTCAACGGGCGCTAAAATGGGCTAACCTAAGAAAGAAACCGAAACTCAATAAAAAAGTCGCCATCACTGTCTTTAGTTTCCCCCCCGATAAAGGGAATGTGGGAACCGCAGCCTATCTAGATGTGTTCGGTTCCATCTACGAGGTGATGCAAGCGTTACAAAATAACGGTTATGACTTGCAGGATCTACCCGCATCTCCCCGAGAACTGATGGAAGCGGTAATCCATGATGCCACCGCACAATACCATAGTCCGGAGCTAAATATCGCTTATCGGATGTCTGTACCTGAATACGAACGTTTAACCCCCTATTCCGTCCGTTTGGAGGAAAATTGGGGACCACCACCGGGACACCTCAACAGTGATGGACAAAATCTATTAATCTACGGGAAAGAGTTCGGTAATGTTTTTATTGGGGTTCAACCCACCTTCGGTTATGAAGGGGATCCGATGCGTCTGCTCTTTTCTCGTTCTGCTAGTCCCCACCACGGTTTTGCAGCCTACTATACCTATCTCAATCAAGTCTGGAAAGCAGATGCGGTTCTTCATTTTGGCACCCACGGTTCCCTAGAATTTATGCCGGGGAAACAGATGGGAATGTCTGGAGAATGCTACCCCGATAACCTCATCGGGATGATTCCCAACCTCTACTATTATGCCGCTAATAACCCCAGCGAAGCGACGATCGCTAAACGTCGTAGTTATGCGGAAACTATCTCCTATCTCACTCCCCCCGCAGAAAATGCCGGACTCTACAAAGGGTTAAAAGAACTAAGCGAGTTGATCGGTTCCTACCAAACCCTGAAAGATAGTGGGCGTGGGGTGCAAATTGTCAATACCATTGTCGATAAATGTTTATTAGTTAATCTTGACAAAGATATAAGTTTACCTGATGGTGACACCGCCCATCTCAGTCAAGAGGAACGGGATAATATTGTCGGTTCGGTCTATCGTAAACTGATGGAAATTGAATCGCGCTTGCTTCCCTGCGGACTTCATGTTATTGGGAAACCCCCCTCGGCGCTCGAAGCGGTGGCAACTTTGGTCAATATTGCCAGTTTAGACCGGGAAGAGGACGATTTACTCTCCTTACCCCGGATTATTGCCAACAGCATCGGCCGGGATATAGAGGAAGTTTATCGCAATAGCGATCGAGGTGTGTTAGAAGATGTGGAACTACTGCAAAACATCACCCTCGCGACTCGCGCTGCCGTCGCAACTTTAGTCGAGTCTCAAACCGACGCGGAAGGTCGGGTATCGATGCTTTCTAAGCTGAATTTCTTGAATATAGGCAAGAAATCACCTTGGATCGAAACTTTACGGTCGATGGGTTATCCAAAAGTTGATTCGGAAGCGTTAAAACCCCTGTTTGAATACCTAGAATTCTGTTTAGAACAGGTTTGTGCCGATAATGAATTAGGGGCCCTATTAAAAGCATTAGAAGGGGAATACGTTCTTCCCGGTCCCGGTGGCGACCCCATCCGTAACCCCGGAGTTTTACCGACGGGTAAAAATATCCACGCTTTAGACCCCCAATCTATCCCGACCCTAGCGGCGGTAAAATCGGCTAAAATCGTGGTGGATCGTCTGTTAGAACGGCAAAAACTGGATAATGGCGGTAAATATCCCGAAACCATCGCTTGTGTTCTCTGGGGAACCGATAACATCAAAACCTATGGGGAATCCCTAGCACAAATTCTCTGGATGGTGGGAGTTCGTCCCGTTCCCGATGCTTTGGGACGGGTGAATAAACTGGAATTAATTCCCCTAGAGGAGTTAGGAAGACCGCGCATTGATGTGGTGGTCAATTGTTCTGGTGTTTTCCGGGATTTATTTATCAATCAGATGAATTTGCTTGACCAAGGGGTAAAAATGGCCGCGGAAGCAAATGAACCGGTAGAGATGAATTATGTCCGCAAACACGCTATGGAACAAGCAAAAGAAATGGGTTTAACGGTTCGACAGGCAGCCACCCGCATCTTTTCTAATGCTTCTGGTTCCTATTCTTCTAACATCAATCTCGCGGTGGAAAATAGCAGTTGGGAAGATGAAAAAGAGTTACAGAATATGTATCTCAACCGTAAGGGTTTTGCTTTCGATTCTGATAATCCGGGGATGATGGCCGATAATCGTCAGTTGTTTGAAGCATCCTTAAAAACTGCGGAGGCAACTTTCCAAAATTTGGATTCTAGCGAGATTAGTTTAACCGATGTTTCCCACTATTTCGACTCGGACCCGACAAAAGTTGTCGCTAGTTTACGCGATGATGGCAAAAAACCGGCGGCCTATATTGCCGATACTACCACCGCTAACGCTCAAGTGCGTACTTTATCGGAAACCGTGCGCTTGGATACCCGCACCAAGTTACTCAATCCCAAATGGTACGAGGGAATGTTAAGTCACGGTTACGAAGGAGTCCGAGAGTTATCGAAGCGTTTGGTTAATACCATGGGATGGTCGGCAACTGCTGACGCGGTGGATAATTGGGTGTATGAAGATGTCAACACCACCTTTATTCAAGATGAGGAAATGTGTCAGCGTCTGATGAATCTCAATCCTAATTCTTTCCGCAAGATGGTGGGAACCCTGCTAGAAGTTAATGGTCGCGGTTACTGGGAAACTTCTCAAGAGAATTTAGACCGCTTACAGGAACTTTATCAAGAAGTGGAGGACCGTATCGAAGGAATCGAGTAGAATAGATAGATAAGACTTGAGAGACTGGCTAATTACCGGTCTCTTGAGTTTTGAACAAAGATGAAAAATAACTTTTGGGGGTTAATTTGGTCTAGTTTTAACGAAATTCAAGGGGTTTTACTCGGTCTTCTTGGATTTTTAGGAGGTATTGCCTTAATTCGTTATCCATTCAATACTTCTATTCCTCTAGATCTAGTAATTATTGTCAGTTTCTTCACCCTACTGTTTATAGCCACTTTGTTAAGTGCTGTTAACACACTTCTTAGACAGAAGCAAAAATTAGAGGCAGAAGTTAAGCAACTTCAGGAGGTAAACCAAAAGCTAGAGACTGAAATTAAACAGCGCATTATCCCTAAAATTCTAAGAGTTCAAAAGAACGCAAACAATAATATTCTATGCTTACTCGAAGCCTCCAATTTATTTGCGTATGATATCTATATTTCTTTCTACTACACGGATGATGACGGGTTTGAAAATTTAATTGGAATAGGTTTCGTAAACGTGATCCAAAATGATGGAAAAATACAAGCTATTCTAAATCAGCCGTCTCCTAACTATCAAAATATTATCGATGCCCTAGATGGAAACGATCCCAAATTAATTGAAAAAATAATCATCAAGCCTAGCAGTCCTAGAAATTTCAATACCGGTCAACCCTAGAAGAAACATGGAAAACCTAACTGAAACGACATTATTATCGCCTAAAGGTACATTCCCCGCCCAGATAGTTAATATCCTTGATCCGTATCGATTAGTCATGAATCGAGGCGAACGAAATAGAATTCAAGTGGGTCGCCGAGTATTGATATATGGGATAAGCGAGGAAGAAATTATAGACCCTAATACGGGAGAATCTTTAGGGTTTCTCGAATTAGTAAGAGGTACGGGAAGAATTATTTTGGTTCAAGATAAAATATCTATTATAGAATCAGACAAAAAGCCAGACATAGATTTAAATAAACTTTATTATTTGATCAGAGAATATCATTTGCTGCAACCTAGAGACTTGTCTGAATTATCTTATATCCCCCCCTTGACTCCTTCTGGAATTGAATACTTAGCAAAGAAAGAGTTACAGTCAACGAGAGAAAGAGAGTTAAAATCAATGATTGATAAATTAGGAAAAAGACTACCGTTTGAAAATCCTCAAGTTGGCGATCTAGTCAAGCCTATTTAATCGTTATAATCAAAAATTAGTCCAGTTGTGCATTTTATTCAGCAAAAAAAGGATTAAGAGGGTTTCTGTCGGGTTGTCGGGTTTCGTAGCCTCAACCCGACCTACGAATTTACTACGAATTTACTACCATTTTTGTCTAGGAAAAACTAATTCCAGATTTACCCGGATGTATGAGTCAGGGTGAAACTTGAGAAGAAGTGATTATTAATATTGAAGAAGCGAGCGAATTTGGATAGAGACGGTTTATTTTGGT
>NZ_JADBVE010000256.1:0-3716 GCF_020245285.1 Microcystis sp. M31BS1 | reverse complement strand
TTGTCAGACATACCTTAGTTCGCCCCGACGCTTCACCCTACGACGGAAATTGGACTTACTGGGCGACCAGAAGAGGACAAGCAATTGACACACCGACTAGAGTAGCCAAACTACTTAAGAAGCAACAAGGCAAGTGTAGCCAATGTGGGCAGTATTTTACCCCATCGGATTTAATTGAAGTTGACCACATTCACCCTCTCAGCTTAGGCGGAAAGGACGAATACAAGAACCTTCAATTGCTACACCGCCACTGTCACGATGATAAATCGGCATCAGATGGAAGCCAAGATGGCAACCAAAAGAAGTCAAGCTGTATCCTTAACAAGGGAGCAGTCAAACTAGGAGCCGTGTGAGGTGAAAGTCTCATGCACGGTTCTGAATGGGAGGGGAGGTCGGTGACGACCTTCTCGACCCCTAATAGTATGAGTCCCTCGGATCGATTTCTCAACGTTTGTCTCTTGCACTTTTTTGACTAAAAAAGTCCCAAAACCGTTTTCTAGTAAGGCTCCCAGTAATATTTATTCAGCAAACCCTAGATAGTCAACAGCTTAGCTTTCTGGGAAGGCGGTTCACGAACCAAGAAAAATGGTATAACGACTGAGTCAAGAGCGGCCGCTCTTTTAAGCAAAAATAAATCTACTAATAATAGAGACCTTATTGTTAAGGTCTCTAGATTCTCTAGAAAATGCTAGATTTACCAGCTAATTACTTTAACCGTTTCGTTAAATAAATTTGCTTCTAGGGAATCGGGAGAACTTGTCACCACACCGGCAATTAGATCTTCAGGTTTTATTGCTGCTTGTTTCATACAGGAGGGACAAATTAAGACTTTTCCCCCTTGACTGATGAAATCTACTACCATTGCTTGCAGGGTTTTACCAGTGATACCGTTAGTGTGTTGAGGAATTGTCTTCGCAGCCAAGTGTACCCCTGTAATATTCAAAAAAATAGTGGTTGAGTGACCTTTTTTCAACATATTGGTGGCGACACCAATGGCCATTGCAGCTCGCCAAGGATCATCGGTGGTTAAATTAACAAATAAATCGGATTTTTGTTGACCGACAGCGATTATTGCTTCGTTAGTTTGTACTGGAGAAAGGGAAGGATTAGCCAAGACTGGGATAGATGTAACTAAGGATAATCCGACAAGGGAACCAAGGGCTAAAGATTTTAACAACATTTTCTTGTCCTCTTGCTGCTGGGTGCAATGAAAACATTTTCATTATGATAACTTCTGGAAAATCTTGTCAACAGACAGCCTGTCAAACTTTAATTTTTGTTGCGGATAACAAAAGCCATCTACTAATTAAAGATGATAATTATTTACTTTTCTAGCATTTTATCTAATCTTTCCTGAATCAATAAAGCCATGGAAGAACGCAGAAAAAATAAACCAAATAACCCCGCTAAACTGAAGGGAATAATGGCTAGTTTGCTATAGTTAGTGTCTAATAAAAATATGGCTGATATAAGGCTAAATCCCAATAGACAGACATTAATTAATACTTTAATTCCCAGATAAATTCTTTTCAGAAGTCGTTCATTTTCCCGTGACTTAACTTGAAAAACTAAATTTCCTCGCTCGATTTTTTCCTCTAATTGACGGAGTATTCTCTCGTTTTTATTACCTTTTTGCCATTGTTGTTTAAGAAAAGTGCGCGCTTGATTAGCTAGGATAAGCATGGTGTTGGTAGTTCCTCCTGATACTGCTAGACTTTTCACAAAAGGTTGACTAGCTGCTAATAAATTATACTGGGGATCTAAAGAGCGGGCAATTCCATCCAAAGTGGTGACAGATTTAATAATAAAAGTCATTTGGGGAGGTAAGCGAAAAGGTTGCTGTTTAAACATTAAATACACTTGATCGCTAATTTGTTCAAAGACCCTCACATCTACCGGTTTATCGCGAAATTCATCTAAAAGAAACTGCACGATATTTCGTATGGGTTGTAGATCTCTAACGGGTTCAATTAACCCCATATACATCAAAGTTTTTAAGATTGTTTCTGTATCCTTTCTCAAGATAGCGAAAAAGGTTTCGATCATTTGATCTTTAGCGACGGACTTTAACTCGAACATCGTGCCGAAATCGTAGAAAATTAACTCCCCTTCCTGACTAACTGCCATATTACCTGGATGGGGGTCTGATTGGAAAAAACCATCCTGTAATAGTTGTTTGAGATAGGAACAGATCCCCAGTTGAATAATACCATCGACGTTAATATTATTAGCTATTAAAGTCTCTCGATCATCAACTTTAATCCCCGGCACATACTCCAAAGTTAATACCTTGCGAGTGGTATATTGCCAGTAAACTAAAGGGACTTTTACCTGGGGATAATTCTTAAAATTGTCCCGAAAGCGATCAGCATTTTTCCCCTCATGAATATAATCGATTTCTTGAAAGAGTAGCTCAAAGAATTCTTGATAGATAGCTTCTAAATTATATTTTTTCACTACGGGGAAAACATTTAACCAACGGGTGAGACGATGCAACAATTCAAAATCGAGATTAAATAGTCCTTCTAGATTCGGTCTTTGTACCTTAATAACCACCTCTTCCCCACTTAATAACTGCGCTCGATGCACTTGTCCTAAACTGGCACAAGCGAGGGGAGAAACGCTAAAACTTGCAAATAAATTATCTAGGGGTTGTCCTAATTCTGTTTCGATAACTCGGATCGCTTCTTGACTATTAAATTCGGGAACTCGATCCTGTAATTGGGTTAATTGTTCGATATATTCGAGCGGAATTAAATCTGCTCGCGTCGATAAAGATTGTCCAATTTTAATAAAAGTTGGTCCTAAATTCATGAGGCGGTCTACTAACCATTTCGCTCTCCTTTGCCGTTTTTTGCCCCTATTAGCCCCCGTTAAACGATCCCAGAGCAAAAAAGTCAAAAACTGCGTTGTAAAGCTAAATATCTCCAATTGACGAATAATTGGTGATCGCAAGCTTTGCTGCCAATGTAAAGATCTGGGGGAATCAAAGGGAGTAAGCATCAGTTATCAGTTATTAGCTCCTGAAGGACGCAAAGCGCCCTAAAAAGAAAAAGAGAAACTAGGGGCAAGCCCTGATATTCTAAATCTGGAAGTATCCTGAACTCAAACCGGAGTAACAATGGTGTCATTAGACCCGATTATCAGCAAAGGTCCCTAGGAAAGAGGAAAAAAGAATTGGCGAGACGAGGATTAACTCGTGAACCCGTGGTCGAGAATCAAGTAAAAAACCCTTCCTAGAACCAGGGTACTTCCCCGATCATAACTCGGAGCCAACAAAGCCATGACCAAATCCCGAAACAAGTCCCCAAAAACCCAAAGTAGTGACCAGAAGTTAAACATCATCAATGCCAAGGCGGCGGGAATTGACCTGGGAGCCAGAGAACATTGGGTCTGCGTCCCCCAAGAATTGTCCCAGGAGACCAAAAACCAGGCTCTTCTCGACTTTGTGTGATAATTTTTGCTTATGGAATCGTGAAATGCTTATCAGGCAAGACTTTTAGTGCTATTTTGCGGAATAAACTATCAGTATAGACCTCGTTTCCACACAGAAACCAGAAGAGCCAAAACCAGAGTATTTTACTTATGATACTTGACAAATTTTTGAACCTACAAGGAACCTGTATTCAAGGCTATCGACACCTA
Organism: Microcystis sp. M31BS1; assembly: GCF_020245285.1. Classification (NCBI taxonomy): domain Bacteria; kingdom Bacillati; phylum Cyanobacteriota; class Cyanophyceae; order Chroococcales; family Microcystaceae; genus Microcystis; species Microcystis sp. M31BS1. Next base: position 71 of record NZ_JADBVE010000256.1, on the reverse strand, counting down.
GAAAATATCGGTATAGTTTGACGAATCGAATCGAAAAATAAAAAAGCAGTCTGTCCTCGTTGTGGGTTAGA
>NZ_JADBVE010000255.1:0-18880 GCF_020245285.1 Microcystis sp. M31BS1 | reverse complement strand
AGCCCGATTGCATCGCAAAACACTCTGCTATTCTAAGTCTACAGAAATGTTAGGATACTCTATTCGTTTATTAATTCATTATCTGAAGTTTCAAGAAGTGCCTATTCCTTACTGATTCATAGCTTAATTCAGCAACGCCGAGTTAAGAACTTAAAAACGCATCTTTTAACTTTGTTATTATTCTACCAACTTCGTCCGAGCGAAGAGTTCTTTACAGCTTGTCGACCATGGAGAATTAAAACAAGAATTACCCTGACAGGGGGACAAGCGAGCTAGAAAACTTGCCAACAAAGGCTTCTGGCTTCTCTCGCTAGAAATAGATCTAGCGATTCTAGGCAAAAAGCTAACGAAAGAATTAGGGATAGGAGCGAGCTTACTAGGAATTATTATTAATAAGTGAGAGATGGTGCGGCGAACTTTTTCGAGCTAAAACCATGAAAAGCTTATGCTATATGGATTTCAGCCTTCTTGTCCCCCTGTCAGAGAATTACCCTCGAAAAGCCTATTTTCCCACTAAGTATTTATGCTTAGTGGGAAGGTGAGAGGCTCCCTCGACGCGAGCCTCTCATTATTAGCAAAATCCAGAAGCAAGGAGAATTACAATTACAGAAATCTGAACCAAAAATTCATTCTTCACTCTTAAAACTCATCAACCAAATCCCCCAACAAACCGATGACTACAAACACCGAACCCAAATTAAAAGAAGAACTGGAAAAAGGTCTTTCAAAAACCTCAAGTGACTCACCGGCAAAAGGTCCAAAAATAACAATTTCTATCGGGAAAGACATCGAGTTTATCTCTGAAACTAAACCCGACAAAAAACCAAGTGAAGGTCAAACCATTGTCGCCTATACAGCTAAAGAAAAAGGAGACCCCTTCAGTATCACCCTCAATGATTTGATGGCAACCCTAGATACAAGCATCGCTGACTTGTTACCAAGTGGACTCAAGGATAAATCGATCAAGTTCAAAAATCTGATGGTGATTTACCGGAAAGAACAGAAAACAAGTAAAGGAGAATGGCTGTTTGTCCTAGATTTAGATATCGCCACCAAAATCCAATTAAAATCTCTTCCCGTAGTGCGTGGTTTAATCTCCGATGAAGTCGGTGAAAAAGAATTAGTTCCATCCCTGCGACTTGTCGCCGCGTCTAAAGCCTTTACCATCAAAGAAATTCGCGTTTTAAACGACAAAATCCCTAACAAACCCGACAAAAAAGAAGAAAAACTCATCCCCCCAATGCCAGTTCCTAAAGAAGAGGGTACACAAGAAAGCGAAGCCAAACTCTCTGTCCGTAAAGGTTTTAGCTTCTCAGGTCAATTGGGATTAGCCGATGCTGCTAAGATTTTGAGCTTGCCAGTAAGTCCACAAGCAGAAGGAGAAAAAGAAGTATTAGCTCCTGGTGGAGCAAAAGAAACAGTCACCAACAGTAACTTAGCCGTTTGGTTTGATATAGACAAAACCTTCGGACCGTTTTCACTTAAACAAATTGGCTTCCAATATGAGGAAAAAGCAAACAATCCAGAAATCGGCATCGTCATTGATGCTGCTCTCAAAATCGCTGGTTTGACCCTCGCTTGCGACGATTTAGGAGTCGGGATTGCCTTAGAAGACTTAAACCCATCCTTTAAAATATCGGGCATTGGCATAGAATACAAAAATTCAATTATCGAAATAAGCGGGGCCTTACTGCGTAAGCAAGACACAAAACATGAATATGAAGAATATCTGGGTTTAGCCAGACTCAAATTTAAAAGTTTTGGTGTCAGCGCCATCGGTGCCTATGCCTACTACAACAATGAACCCTCCCTATTTCTATATGCCGTTCTTAACGTCACTATAGTAGTTGATCCCTCCTTCATTATCACGGGATTTGCTCTGGGTTTCGGCTACAACCGCTATCTGAAAGTACCCTCTATCGACAAGTTACGAGATTTTCCCCTAGTTGCCGAAGCGGTAAAACCCACCGACAAGAAATTTTCCGATGATAGTGAACTGATTACCAAAAAACTGAGCCAGATGGATGAATATATGCCCATATCCATCGGCTCCGGCTTTGTTGCCATCGGACTCAAGTTTACCTGCTTCCAGATGTTAGACTGCTTTGCGCTGCTAACCGTCGCCTTGGGGGAAGATTTCGAGATCAACCTGTTGGGAATTGCCAAGATGGAAATTCCCACTCCGGCAAAAGACTCGAAAAATACAAGCTGTATTGCCAATATGACGATGCTCCTACGAGCCAGATTTTCTCTGAGTGAAGGAGTAATCTCCATAGAAGGTCAATTAGCCTCAGATTGCTATCTCTTATCCCCAGATTGTCGCTTAACTGGTGGCTTTGCCGTCTGTCTCTGGGTTTCTGGCCCTCATGCCGGTGATTTTGTTATTACTTTAGGTGGTTATCACCCCCTATTCACAAAACCTGCCCACTATCCTACAGTCCCTCGTCTAGGCTTCCAATGGAAAGTCGGAGATTGTCTATCCCTCAAGGGAGAAATGTACTTTGCTCTGTGCGCTCATGCCATCATGGCTGGTGGCCGACTAGAAGCCAATTTCAAACTCGGTACACTGTGGGCTAACTTTGTCGCTGAGGCTCATTTCCTCATCTCTTGGAAACCCTACTACTACGAAATCCTAGTACAAGTGAGGATTCAAGCTGGCTATGGAATACTCGGACCAGTTACTTTAGGGGTGCAACTGCATTTGTGGGGCCCAGAATTTGCCGGTACAGCCACATTTAGAATTATCTTCGTCAAAGTCACTATGGAATTTGGCGATCAATCTTCTCGCTTACCAGAGCCTATCGATTGGGAAAGTTTCCAAAGTTCCTTCTTACCCCCTGCGAAATCAACAGCACAAGGTTCATCAACAGCTGCAGACGTTTGTAGTGTTGTTGTCAATCAAGGAGTCACCAAACAACTCTCACCGGCAACAACCAAAGAAGTCGCCTTTGTCGTCAATCCCAAAGAGTTAGAGCTAGTAGTTAATTCTGCTATCCCCAGCAAGAAAGCATCTTACCAAAAAAATACCCAAGATACCGAACCTCTCCGTGCTAGATATGCGAATACCGATTTTGGCGTTCGTTCCATGGGCATTAAAAAGGAGCAACTCGACAGCAGCTACAACATCAAAATTACCCGGAAGACAAAGGCAGGAAACTCACAACTCGTTGATCGGAACCAGTTCCGATTTATCCCCATAACTCAAGATGTGCCAACCGCACTTTGGGGCGATGCTAAGGTTAAAGTTGTTAAAGTCAAGGGTCAAGACTCAGAACGAATTCTTCTCCCTGAAGCTAACGATCAGCAATTTGTCGAGAACGTCCTCTCCGGTTTCCGGATTGTTCCTCAAATCAAGGAAGATGTCTGTAGCACCAATATTATTGATGTCGAGAAATTGCAACACGATACCACCGCCATAAATGAGGTTTACGCTTGGCAAAAAACGACGGCTTTTTCTGGGGTTTCTACCGACAATAAAGCTCGAACTACAGCCATCAAAAACAACATTGTCAGTGACAATACTCAGAATAATCGCAACAATCTGCTCCAATCTCTCGGCTTTAATCTAGCCGATGATGTTAAATTAACCGATTCGGTGGCTAATTCTTTTGTCACTGCACCCCAGGTTAAAGCGTAATTCAATTAGGGGAGGTAAGCAGTTACGCATTTAAACCGGGTATTAACGTAAGTTGCTAGTTACAAATTTTGTCTATGATTTCTAGGTTCGATCCCCCCTAGCCCCCCTTGAAAAGGGGGGAACCAGACTCAAAGTCCCCCTTTTTAAGGGGGATTTAGGGGGATCGAACTAGCGAAGCTTATAACTAGCAACTTGGGTTATTAGAGTATGAGGAAACCCGTAACTCCTCCCCTCTCCCCCCCTCTTATACCAAATCTGATCAGGATTTTCAGGATTTGAAGATTTTCAGGATGCTCAATCCACAATCCACAATCCAAAATCCAAAATCGCCATAATCCACAATCCACAATCAATTAATCATGTCCACATCAACAGTTAAAGTTCAATTTATCGAACATCGTCAACCTCCCCTAAATAGTGGTACTTATACAGTGGAAGTTGAGCAAACTGTTAAGACCAAAAACTCTCAGAAAATACCTGAGCAGACATTCAGTAAAGAGCTTACCTTTTATGTAGATGGCCACCGTTTTGCTCCCCTAACTCCTGATGTCATTTATGCCGTTTTTCCCCCTGCGGGAAACTTGGGCGAGTATTCTAATGCCTTGCCCCATATCATCCTCAAACGCGGTACTCTGCCTTGGGAGCGTACTATCAAATCAACAGATACTGATCTCCCTTGGTTAGCTCTCCTTCTGTTTCAGGAATCAGAAAAACCTGAACCAAAAACAATTAAATTAAAGGAACTCAAACCAACTTCTGGTAATATTAAATTTCCCACATTTAACTATGAAACTGGACAAAAAGATGAAGATGAGCTTACGGTAATTGATGTTCCTAAAGGCATTTTAGAAAAAATCCTGCCTTCGGAAGAAGATATAGCTCTCCTTGCTTATATTAACCAAATAACTAACGATCAAGGTAAATCTCTCAGTGAACCTTTAGCCACTATTTTAGGCAACCGTTTACCCAAGAAAGGGGAAGTGAGTACCGTTCATTTAGTCGCCCTTGAAGAACGCTATATTGAAGAACGCTATAATGGAACATCTGGAGAATTTGACTATCAAGGCGCAGGACCTAACGATTTAATCCGCTTAGTCAGCCTTGTCAGTTGGAGTTTTGCCTGTGTTAATAGTAAGCACAATTTCGATGCCCTGCTCAAAGAAATTGATCGCAAACCCGACACCCTCAGACTTCCCTCCGAAGGTAATAATCCAGCAAAGCAATACCTAGATTTAGGTTATGTACCTCTCCACCACGCTCTGCGACAAGGAGATAAAACAATTTCTTGGTATCATAGTCCTTTAAGTACAGGCCAAAGCCAAGATAACCTAACTGCTCCTGTTCCTATAGCTGATCAATTGATGCGTTATGATCCTAATACGGGTATGTTTGATGTTTCCTACGCTATGGCTTGGCAATTAGGACGAATGCTTACCCTACAAAATCAACCCCTTGCTGTGGAGATTTTTAACTGGAAACGCTCTAAAGCTCAGGAGTTACATCAGATACAGCAACAAGTACTGCACCTACCTTTCCAAGGCACAACTGAAACTAACGGGGATCTACCTACAGCGATCGCCAATTGGTTCCAAGATTTAGAATTGCTCAAAAACGTTCCCTTTAACTATTTGGTTCCCGATACACGGTTACTTCCCCCCGAATCTTTGCGCTTCTTTTGGGTAGATTCCTATTGGGTTGACTGCTTACAAGATGGGGCTTTTAGTGTCGGACGAGTCACGAAAGAAGACTTGCGATTAGATGTTCAAAGTCGCAGTTTACGCCGAAGCAAAACCCAGTCTGATAAAACTATTACTGGCTTCTTGTTACATTCAGAAGTAGTATCCGGTTGGCCCGGTTTAGAAATAGAAGGTTACGTCAATCCCGTAACCGGAAATAATTTTGTCGGACCGGAGAATCAACTAACCATAATCCGAAGAGATCGGCTATCAGATAACATCTTACTCTGTTTTTTTGCAGGGGAGGTCAAAACTCTTGATCTTTCTCTTAAGGCATCATCCGTTAATTGTGGTGTAGATCCAATTGAAACAGGAACTAAGATTACTAAAGGACTACGACAACTCGACGGTAAGCAAACAACCGGAAACATAGAGGTTCCCTTCCGCAATCAAGATCTAAGAGTGATTGATATTAAGGAAATGACCAACAGGCTCAAACAAGGGTTAAAATCTACCTCCCAATTCACTTCTGCTCAATTTGCAGCCACCATGATTGAGGGATCGCCCAAAGTTAGATTTGTCGCACGGGGTTAGAGTTGTTGGGTAATGTCTTTGGGCTTTTGGGAAATCAAAAAGTACCGTATCTGGGAGTGTCGGGGGGAAAATCCCTGGACTTTTTCCCTGAAAATTAGGTAATTGACCCCCTCAAAATCGGTAAAACCCCACACCCCACACCCTACCCCCAGGAAAAACTTTTTCAGCAAACCCTAACTAACTCAAACCTTCAAAATAATCGCGAATTTGATGACCTCGCCCGGATTGACGCAATTTTTGCAAAGCTTTCGACTCAATTTGTCGTACCCTTTCCCGGGATAATTCCAAAGTGCGACCGATATCGGCTAAAGAATGGGATTTACCATCGAGAAAACCATAGCGCAATTCAATCACTTCTCGTTCGCGAGTGGTTAAATCTGCCAATAATTCTCTGATATCTCTTTGCAAAGATTCATAGACAAAATGATTTTCTGAAGACACTGCTTCGGTTTCCAAAAGGTCTATTAATTCCGTATCTTTTTCCTTACCTACCTTAATTTCCAAGGAAACCGAACGCGGCACTGTCATCAACACTTCCCGCACAGCTTCAGGAGTCACAGCTAACTCTTGGGCAATTTCCTCTACGGTCGCAGTGCGACCGCGGATTTGGGAGATTTTCCGTTGTGCCTTCTTAATTTTGTTGAGTTTTTCGGTAATATGAACTGGTAAGCGAATCATCCGGCTTTGAGTTGCGACCGCTCTCGTCATTCCTTGACGGATCCACCAGTAGGCATAGGTACTAAAACGATAGCCTTTGGTGGGATCAAATTTCTTGACGGCCCGTTCTAAACCCAGGGTTCCCTCTTGAATCAAATCCAATAATTCTAAACCGCGATTCTGATATTTTTTGGCCACCGACACCACCAGACGTAAATTGGCCTTGATCATTTGTTCTTTGGCACGGGTACCAAGGGCAATAATTTCTTCTAATTCCCCCACTTCTAAGCCCGCTAGGTGCGCCCAACGCTGTTTTCCTGCTTTTAAAGCATTTTTTAACTCAGACACGCTGATTTGGGCAGTTTTTGCCCAACGTTCTAGGGAAGGACGATGGGCTAACCGAGCGGTTAGCTGATCGCGCACCTCAATTAACTTGACAAATTGCTGTACTTGTGCATCACCTTGTTTAACGGCGGCGGCGCATAATTTCAGTAAAGACAGATGACGCTGTACCTGTTGCGCTTGTTCAACTTCCTCGTCCCGTTTGAGCAGAGGCACTCTGCCAATGTCTTGTAGGTATAAACGTACTAAATCGGTAGTTGTGCCGTTGCTGTAGCTTTTTTCGGGACTAGATACTAAATCATCTTCCAAATCACTGCCGAGAAAATCTTCATCCAGGTCGATCGAGTTTTCCTTCAATTTTAGGACAGAAAAAGAGGGAGAGATAAATTCAGTTTCGAGCGTCGAGGGGTTAATTGCAGACATGATGGCTTCTCTACGGCGACTGTGATAGGAATTAGAAACTTTTAAATCGTTTTCCGTAGTCATAGCTTTCCCACTTAAGCGAGGAAATGATGCAGTTGGGAAAATTTTTTTCTCAAAAGTATTTATAATGGAGTGATTTTCCTGACAGTCCTATTCCTATCTATTCCTGATTTTCCAGATAATTACTGATCTCTTCTAGTTTAGCCAGGGCTTTTCCCGACTGTAAACATTGTTGTGCTTGCTGGAAAGCCGTGGGGATATCCGGGGCAATTCCACAGCGCCAAAGATAAAAACCACCGTTAAAAATTGCCGCATCGGTTAATTCGTTATTTTCTCCGGCTAATAAACCCTTTAATTTAGCGGTGAGCATCTCTAAAGATTCGAGGGGATAATCTGAGGGACAGAAGCCATAATCGCGAGGATTTAGGAAAAATCGCTGAAAGGAAGGGGGGTCGGTGGGATTTCCCAGACCAATAATCGCCGTCCGATTACAGGCTAAATCACAACTCCCCTCTAATCCTTTCACGGTGGTGAAATGAGAGATATTTCTCAGGGCAAAAGTTTCGCAAAAACGATCTTCGGTGGGGGGGTGAACAAAACCCGATATTTGATGAATATTACCGACAAAAGGCGACCACATTAACTCTACCGTGGCCATGGGCGGACGTTTACCGATTTGCTCCCGATAGGTGATGAAATTCTGTACTAGGGGAAAATGGCGCGGAATATAGAAAAAAGTCAATCCTGTGGTGATTAAACAGTCTTTCACTGCTGCTAAGGATAATTGACTAAAATCTGCTCCTAATTGCTGCCAGATTTCCCTCAGGGAAATGCCGTATTTAGTTGGCATTCGATCGCCCCCGTGCAGGACTACGGGAATCCCCGCCGCCGCTAAGATTAAAGTAGTGATCGGGGTAACTGGGGCAGTGCGAGAGCGTCCATCGTAGGGATTGCCAAAAATAGCGATCGGATGCTGAAAAGAGGCTGATTCTAGGGTTATTTGCGGGCCAAGCTCGGCGTAGGCATCAAGCATTCCCGCTAACTCATCGCTGGTGGGGCGTTTAATGCGATGGGCAATCATAAAAGCACCGATTTGGGCCGGAGTTGCTTCTTGGGTTAACATCATCTTGGTGGCCATCGCCGCTTCAGGACGGGTTAGATTTTTGCCCGTATGGGTGCCACTACCGATCGCTTTTAATAATTCTCGAAAAGTATCGCTCATCTCAAGGAAGAAAATAAAGAGTAAATAGGATTGATGGGGATTCTTAAGGCTTTACAGGGGGATTTTCTCAGCTTTTAACCACACTTTGCTTCATTTGCCGCACTAATTGACAAAAATGAGCGATCGGTGGTATCTGTAGGCGATCGCTGGTGGTGACAAGGACTACCTGACGGGTGAGACGATGACTAAATTTACCATTATTAAGATGGGGATTTTCGCTACTAGGGGAAGCAAGAGGACGAATGGCGAGGGTGGCATCGCTACGGGCCTCCATCAGGGCAGATTGAGGCAGAAGAGCGATAATATTACCCTGACGCACCACACCGCGAAAAGCATCAAGGGTGTTTAATTCCATGACAGTTTTTAGGTGGGCATCCTGACGGGAAAACCATTCTTGTACTAATCTTTGCATTCCGTAGCCATCTTTGAAAACCACTTGCGGATAGGGGATTAATTCCGACCATGGCACTTCTTTGTATTGGGCAAGGGGATGATTAGCGGCCATGAGAATTTCGATCGCTTCTTCGTATAATATTTCTACCACCATCTCCGGGCTAGAGGTGAGAAAACGATTATTCATTACCAAGGCCAGATCTACTAAACCATCCCGCAGCACTTTTAAGGCGCGATCACTGCCTAGGGCTGTAACTCTTAACTGAACTTCTGGGTATTCAGCACAAAATTTCGGCAAAATCGGCGGTAAATAATGGGCGCAGACGGAATGAATCGCCGCCACGCACAATTCTGGCTGTTTTCCCGCCTGTAGGTCAGTGATTTCCTCGTGAACATTCGTCCATTCTTGACAAATTCGTTTCGCCCGGGGTAGCAATTTCTCCCCGGCAATGGTTAATTTCGCTTGGGCGGTACGATGGAAAAGAGGTAAGCCCAAATCGGTTTCTAGGGATTGAATCTGGCGGCTGATAGTCGATTGGGTGACTCCACACTGGCGCGCCGCTTGACCGAAATTGCCCGTATCGGCTACGGCTAAAAAGGCTTGCAACTGCTCGATCCGCATTCTTTCTGGTTTTAATTACATTCCGTCATGACCTTATGACGATAACGAATTTTATTGGGACTTTTGGTAGAAATTGCTACCGTTTTCTCAGTTATCAGCTTCTGAAGGCAAGAGGCAACAGGCACTCGTGCAAAAGACAGAATCTGGCAATTCTCCTACCTCAAAAGAAGGTTAGAAACTAAGCACATCAAAGCTTTTAGCTTAACCAATTAGGGTCTGCGGCAAAAAGTTTTTCCTGGGGGCAGGGTGTGGGGTGTGGGGTGTAGGGTTTTACCGATTTTGAGGTAGTCAGTTACCTAATTTTCAGGGCAAAAGTCCCAGAATTTTACCCCCGATCCCTCCAATGGTCGGCACTTTTTGAGGGAAAAAAAGTCTAAAAGTCTTACCCAACAAGGTTTTTAGATTTTTTCAGCCAACCGTAAATAGGATTGATGGGGATTCTTACGGCTGGACAGGGGGATTTTCTCAGCTTTTAACCAGACTTTGCTTCATTTGCCGCACTAATTGACAAAAATGAGCGTTCGAGAGGCTATCTATGTGTGATCGATCGCTTCTATTCGAGTTATCGAATTTTCCCAATCAAACCGATCCGATCGGTCTTCGTGCGGCCTGTTTTTGCTAGGTTAAAATCGTCCCCTGTGTTATTTTTCAATTTATGCCTTTACCGTCCCAATTAACTGCGCTCGTAGAAAGGATTGATCGAGAACTAGATCGCCTAGAAAGTGACGGGAGAGAAGCGATCAAAATCGGTACAGATCTGTTAAATCGTTTTCCCGATAATTTTACATTAATTCAATTGATGGCTTTTGTGAATACTAGCTTATTTTACGCTGATCGCGCAAGGAATCAAATCCGCGAGCGTGTGGAAAGTGTTGATCGATCAGAACCGACCCCAGCAAATTTACAGGAGGCCGGGGAAGATATCTCGATCGAGTTAGGACGTATTTTAGAGACTAGAATAAGGGTGACGCAGGTTAAAAATCGCTTGGAGGGTTTACGGTGATGGAAAGAAAAGAAACAGGACTAAATGAACGGGAACTAGAGGAAATTCTGGAAATGGCACGGGATGCGGCGGAAAAAGCCCGATCAATGTGCGAGGTAATTACAGAAAATTCTAAAAAATGGCGAGAAAGAGCGAAACAATCGCCGCAAGTGAGAGCGGGTGGCTGAAGTAACCGAACCGATATTTATGGGGAATAGTCGGGGGTTCGATCGATACGATAAACTAAACGATATCCACTCCAGAAAACCGCGATGGTTCAAGCGACCGAATATCTCTATATCGTTCGAGACGACGAGATTTTACACGGGGAACCAATTATCAAAGGAACGCGTACACCCGTCCGCGCCATCGTCGAAACTTGGCGTCTGGGAGTCGCTCCCGAAGAAATCCCCCTAGGAATGCCCCATCTGACGTTAAGTCAGGTCTTCAGTGCGTTGACCTATTACAGCGACCATCTAGAGGAAATTAACGCTTATATCGAGCATAACCGCATTCCCGACGACTTAATCGATCCGCTGCTAAAAAATTCGTGAATAATCTCTTCGGCATAAAGGAACCCTTGTGACATCGGAACATTTCCTTAAGATATAAGACCGAAGGTCCAGTCTGGATACAGAATTGATATACCTAGAATCGCTACTCTGGCTCACCCTCTAGGCCATTCCCTTCCAGACTGCTAGGCTATCAGACAAAATGAATAACAATCAAACTCCACGGAAACAAGGACTATACGATCCCCGATTTGAACATGATGCTTGTGGTGTCGGTTTTATCGTTCATAAAACGGGTAAAAAGTCCCACGATATTGTTGAACAGGCCTTAACAATTCTACTAAACCTCGATCACCGTGGCGCGTGCGGTGCGGAAAAAAATACCGGAGATGGGGCGGGTATTTTGTGCCAAATCCCTGACCTATTTTTCCGGAAAGTGACCAGCAATCTAGGTTTTACCTTACCAGCAGCGGGACAATACGGGGTAGGAATGCTCTACACGGCCCCTGATGCGGAAATTCGCGGGAAAAGTCGCCAGGAATTCGAGAAAATCGCCGCCGAAGAGGGGTTAAAAGTTCTCGGTTGGCGTGATGTTCCCACGGATAACTCTAGTTTAGGCAATTCGGCCAGATCTACCGAACCCTTTATCGAACAGGTTTTCATCGAACGCAATGCCAATTTAAGTGATGATCTGGCCTTTGAACGCAAATTATACGTTATTCGCAAGCGTTCCCACCTCAGTCGTCAATCTTTTAATCGTTACTGGTATCCTTGCAGTATTTCTAGTCGTACCATTGTCTATAAAGGGCAATTAATGCCGGTACAGGTGGGTGACTATTTCCCCGATTTACACGACCCCGACTTTCAAAGCGCTTTAGGATTAGTCCATTCCCGTTTTAGTACCAATACCTTCCCCAGTTGGGAACGCGCCCACCCCTACCGTTATATTGCCCACAATGGCGAAATTAATACCCTGCGAGGTAATATTAACTGGATGCACGCCCGTCAGTCGATGTTTGCCTCACCCTTATTCGGGGAAGACATCAAAAAAATCCAGCCGGTTATTAATATCGAGGGTAGTGACTCCTTAATTTTTGATAATGCCCTAGAATTAATGGTTTTATCGGGGCGTTCTCTCCCTCACGCTGTCATGATGATGATTCCTGAACCCTGGGCAGCCCACGAATCAATGAGTGATGAGAAAAAAGCCTTTTATGAATACCATTCCTGTTTGATGGAACCCTGGGATGGTCCAGCCTCGATCGCTTTTACCGATGGTACGATGATGGGAGCAGTGTTAGACCGCAATGGTTTACGTCCTTCCCGTTACTACGTCACCAAAGATGACCTAGTAATTATGGCATCGGAAGCGGGAGTTTTACCCATTGAACCGGAACGCGTCGCTTTTAAAGGTCGTCTGCAACCCGGCCGGATGTTCCTTGTGGATATGAAAGAAGGTCGTATCGTGGCCGATGAGGAGATAAAAGAAGCTATTGCCAAAGCTCATCCCTATCGCCAGTGGTTAAACGAAAATTTAGTCAATTTAGATGATTTACCGGCTGTGGAAACTGCGCCACCGGAAACTTCTGTTTCCCTAATCCAACAGCAAACCGCTTTCGGTTACACTTTTGAAGAATTACGTCTTTTATTAGCCCCCATGGGCCGGGATGGAGTGGAAGCAGTGGGTTCCATGGGTTCCGATACACCCCTAGCCGTCTTGTCCGATCGGCCAAAACTGCTTTATGATTACTTTCAGCAGTTATTCGCCCAAGTCACTAACCCCCCGATTGACTCGATTCGCGAAGAAATTATCACCTCTCCCATTACCACTATCGGTGCGGAGAGAAATCTCTTGGATCCGCAGCCGGAAAGCTGTCACCTGATTAAACTTAACTCTCCCATCCTCACTAACGCCCAATTAGCGCGTTTACAGGGCAATAGCGAATTTAACACCGTGACTATTCCCATTCTCTTCGATCCCACTTCGGGAGTCGAGGGGATGCGTAGCACAATTGAGGCAATTTGTCAAGAGGTGGACGAGGCAATTTTAGCGGGCGCGAGTATTATTATTTTAAGCGATCGAGGTATCGATAAAAATCACGCCCCGATTCCCTCACTGCTGGCGGTTGCTGGTTTACACCATCATCTCATCCGGCAGGGAACCCGCACCAGAGTCGGTCTTGTCTTGGAATCCGGCGAACCCCGGGAAGTACATCACTACGCCCTTCTCCTCGGTTATGGTTGCGGTGCGATTAATCCCTATCTAGCCTTTGCCACCCTCGGCAGTATGATCGAGGAAGGTTTATTGGTGGGAGTTGACCACCAGACCGCCTGTAAAAACTACATAAAAGCCGCCACCAAGGGCGTAATTAAAGTGGCCTCTAAAATTGGCATTTCTACCCTGCAAAGCTACCGTGGGGCGCAAATATTCGAGGCTATCGGCTTAAATCGATCGGTAGTCGATCGCTATTTTACTTGGACAGCTTCCCGCATTGAAGGGGCCGATTTAGAAATTATTGCCAAAGAATCCCTACTCAGACACGGCCACGCTTTCCCCGACCGGGATGTGAATGTGCATACCCTCGATATTGGCGGTGAATATCAATGGCGTAAGGACGGGGAAGCCCATCTTTTTAGCCCAGAAACCATTCATACCCTGCAACAAGCGGTAAAATTGGGCAAATACGATCTCTTTAAGAAATATTCCCAACTGGTCAACCAACAGAATCAAAAATTCTTCACCCTGCGGGGACTATTAACCTTTAAAAACCGGGAAAGTATCCCCATCGAAGAAGTGGAACCGATTGAAGCGATTATGAAACGCTTTAAAACCGGGGCCATGAGTTACGGTTCCATTTCCAAAGAGGCCCACGAATCCCTCGCTATTGCCATGAATCGTATCGGTGGCAAGTCGAACACCGGGGAAGGCGGCGAAGATTCCGAGCGCTACACTTGGACAAATGAACGGGGAGACTCGAAAAATAGTGCCATTAAACAGGTAGCTTCCGGCCGTTTTGGTGTCACCAGTCTTTACCTCTCCCAAGCGCGAGAATTACAGATAAAAATGGCCCAGGGGGCAAAACCGGGCGAAGGCGGTCAATTACCGGGTAAAAAAGTCTATCCCTGGATTGCCAAAGTCCGTCACTCCACCCCCGGAGTCGGTTTAATTTCTCCCCCACCCCACCACGATATCTACTCCATTGAAGACCTAGCGGAGTTGATTCATGACCTAAAAAATGCCAATCGCGCGGCCAGAGTGAGCGTAAAACTGGTTTCTGAAGTGGGAGTTGGTACAATCGCCGCCGGAGTCGCTAAAGCTCACGCTGACGTGGTTTTAATCTCTGGTTTCGATGGTGGGACCGGTGCCTCACCCCAAACCTCGATTAAACACGCGGGTTTACCTTGGGAGTTGGGACTAGCAGAAACCCATCAAACATTGGTGTTAAATAATCTTCGCAGTCGCATTGCGGTGGAAACCGATGGCCAGATGAAAACCGGCCGCGATGTGGTGGTAGCAACCCTATTGGGGGCCGAAGAATTCGGTTTTTCCACCGCGCCACTGGTGACGTTAGGCTGTATTATGATGCGGGTTTGTCATCTTAATACCTGTCCGGCGGGGGTAGCGACTCAGGATCCGTTATTACGGAAGAATTTCATCGGAGATCCCGAATATACGGTGAATTTCATGAAATTTATCGCCCAGGAAGTGCGGGAAATTATGGCTGAATTGGGATTCCGCACCTTAAATGAAATGGTGGGGCGAACTGATGTATTAGAGCCGAAACAGGCTGTAGAACATTGGAAAGCGAAAGGAATTGACCTAACTCCGATTCTCTATCAACCGGAGGTAGATGCAGAGGTAGGACGCTATTGCCAGATTCCCCAGGACCACGGTTTAGATAAGTGCTTGGATATAACCGTTTTACTGGATTTATGCAAGGATGCCATTGAAAAAGGCGAAAAAGTCAAGGCGACACTACCGATTAAAAATATTAACCGCGTGGTGGGGACGATTTTAGGCAACGAAATCACTAAACGTCACTGGGAGGGTTTACCGGAAGATACCGTACATCTCCATTTTCAGGGCAGCGCGGGGCAGAGTTTCGGTGCTTTTGTTCCCAAAGGGGTGACACTGGAGTTAGAAGGGGATGCCAATGATTATGTGGGTAAGGGTTTAAGCGGTGGCAAAATCATCGTTTATCCGCCCAAAGGTTCCACTTTTGTGGCCGAGGAGAATATTATCATCGGTAATGTGGCTTTATACGGTGCAACCAGTGGTGAGGTGTATATTTCTGGGGTTGCTGGGGAACGTTTTGGGGTGCGTAACTCTGGGGTGACTACGGTGGTTGAGTCCGTTGGCGACCACGCTTGCGAGTATATGACTGGGGGTAAAGTCGTTGTTTTAGGGCCTACCGGTCGCAATTTCGCCGCCGGGATGAGTGGTGGTGTCGCCTACGTCCTCGATGAGTCGGGGGATTTCGCCACTCGTTGCAATACCCAAATGGTGGCTTTAGAGGCGCTAGAAGGGGAAGAAATCGACGATTTACGCGAGTTAATTCAACGCCATGCTGATTACACCCAAAGTCAAAAAGCGTCCCTAGTTTTAGCAAATTGGTCGGAAATGTTGCCCAAGTTTGTTAAAGTAATGCCCAAGGATTATAAGCGGATGTTGCAGTGTATTAAAGAGGCGTTAGATTCCGGTTTAACCGGCGATTCTGCTCTCGATGCGGCTTTTGAAGCCAACGCCCGCGATGTGGCAAGGATTGGCGGTAGTTAGAGGTTAAGGGGGGCTGAATAAGCCCCCTATTGTATAGATACGGCAAAATATGGTCAAAAATCAACTTCCTAATATAAATTCTTTGCAAGCTCTAAATCGTTTAGAACTTCAGATTCAAAGTTCTTTTAAAAAAATTAAGCTAGGAGATGCCTTATAGCGGTGTGCAGTCGTATGAGGTACAGTGTCACGAGCTATAAACGATGCTAGGCAAGGCTTGGTCTGTATCTCACTCAAGCGCTTACCGCTATATATTCTTTACACAGTTTAAAAAATCAACATTCACAGCTTAATGCGACTACGCCAGAATTTTTACCTTTTTTAAATGCTGGGGCGGCTTTATTTGCTATCAGATTTTGCACTCCTAGTAAAGTAGAAACAACAATTAAATATCACGATCTTAGATGTTTGGTAAATTTGACTTTAAAATATTTACAGGCAGATCCGATAACTCTTGATGAAGAACTTAAAAATGAATTTATTAATTCTAACCCTGTTTTTTTCATGCTCCGTTTAGTTAGTCATCAGTTCCCATTTCAACCGAATATTTTTGGTCAATTTGCACGTCCAGTTATTCTATTCGACGAGATACCCAGACAATTAAATGACTTACCTAATATTCCTAAATTTGATTTTGCAAAAAAATTTCAGGAAATTAGCGATGTTTCTTTGAGGGACTTTATTAATACTGGTTTTTGTATATATAGTTTTTCTTCTAGGCATTTTAGTATTAGTAGAAACTATTTTAAAGTTGCTCGTAAAAAAGGTTTAAGTCTTCCAGACGATTATTCTATCAATAAAATTTTATTACAACTTTCGGCGGATAAATCAAAGTTTGTAAATCTATATGAAGAAAGAAAAAATGAAGATGATAGGTTCAAAGCCTATAATTTCAATCCACTGCTACAGTATCCACTTATTAAACCTTGTCAGAATAAACAATTTTCAATATTAGAAAAAGACTTTATTCATGCACCAGTTCCTGACTTAATAGCTTCGAGAATTTCATCAGGAATTTTTTATCAAATGTTTAATTACTATAAACAAGAATTTTCATCTTATTTTGGTTATGTTTTTGAAAGATATGTTGGAATTATTCTCAAAGAGTGTATATTTTCAGAAACATTATTTTCGGAGGAAAAAATTCGTACTTTCTATCCAATCAATAAAGGTAAATCTCCTGATTGGATACTGCAAGACGGTTCAACTTTAATCCTTTTTGAATGCAAAGCAACACGCTTTTCTAGAGCGGCACAAGCTATCGCTAGTGAAGATCACATTAATTCTAGTCTGGTACAAGTAACGAAAGGATTAAAACAACTAGCAAGCTTTATTTCAGAGTGTCAGAAAAAAACGGTCGAGCTTAGTTGTTTTCACAATTGTAATACTTTTATACCTGTTATTGTTTCTTTGGAACCTTTATATCTTATCAATAGCCATTTGTTTCGAGAACATTTAGATAGTTTATTAATCCAAGAGGGAGTCAATAAGTTTGACTGGAGAATATTGTCTATAGATGAACTAGAGTTGCTACAGGTACATCTTTCTACAGATTATAAATTAATACAAATGCTTGATGATTTATTAAATGAAAACTGTAATAATCTTTTGATAAGATTAAGCACTCAAACTGGAAAAAAATTTCAAGATTCCTTTTTATATCCCAAACAGGAAGAAATATTTCAAAGGCTAGGTGTATGGAACAGATTAAAACAATATTTAGCATTAAATCCAGATAATGATTAATCTACGAACACTATAAGTTTATGAAGGCATAAAAACAGTAACAGGCTTATGATTTAGTTGATAAGAAAAATATCAGCTTGATTTTATCACAAGATATTCCCGAAGAATGATTATCCGCAGGAGACGTGGGAACATTGGTAGAAAAACATCAAATCGAGGGATTAGAAACGGGGTATAGTGTCGGATTTTTCGATAGGTTGGGAAAAACAATTACTGTTGTCACCATGGCCGAAAATTCCCTCCGTTTCCCCACCCACGAGGATCGACCTTGACTCTACAGGACTGATATTTTCCCATCTTTAGCAGAATATCGGCATCTAGGATTGTCCGATTAATTTTGCCAGTGGGAAATTATTATCGGTAATTAACAATTCTTCCCCTAGTTTGAGATTGTATATCAGTTCGGGCAGTTTGGCTTGAGCTTCTTGGACAGAGACAATCATAATTTTACGGCAAGCGGGAAGATGAAAGGACTGAGTAACGCACAGAAAACGGGTTTCTCGGAGAAACCCGTTTTCTACTCATGCAAAAATAACCAGATTTGTTATAATTTCTCGATTCTAACCGCTCGAAGCCCAGAAGGGATAGGCGAACTGAAAACCCTCTCCATTAAGGACTCGTGTTAAACTGATTAATCATGCTGGTGTCTAGAAGCGACCTATGCCGAACTTAACCTTAAGCAACGAACAAGTTATCGACTTATTCAAACAACTCCCCGAAGACCAGAAACGGGAAGTTTATAAAATTCTCATCCTCAGTCAGTCGGACCGATGGGAATCCTTGTCTAACTACGCCATTGACAAAGCTCGAATCGTAGCCAAAGAACGCGGCTATGATTGGGATACCATGACGGAAGAAGAAAAAGAAGAGTTTGTCGATAATATCGTTCATGAAAAATAGTGGCTCCCATTGTCGTTTTTGATACCAATATACTAATTTCTGCCTTGCTTTTCCCTGGTGGGAGTCCACTTCTGTGCGTGTCTATGGCAAGAAACGGGCGGATACAATCGGTAACTTGCCAAGAAATTTTAGATGAGTTTTCAGAAAAGCTTATTGTAAAATTTACACTTTCTGAAGAAAAAACCGAGGAAATTATTGAAGAAGTTTGCCAATTTTCTCGAATTGTCAGAATTAATCAAGAGCTTGCCCTAGTATCTGCCGATCCCGATGACGATATGATCATAGAATGTGCGATCGCTGGCAAGGCGACCCATATTATCACGGGAGACAAACATCTTCTTTCACTGGTTGAATATCAAAATATTCAGATCGTAAAAGCAAAAGATTTTCTAGATTTCTT